>JAFRLD010000095.1 GCA_017431395.1 Bacillota bacterium
CAACCATGCGCAAGGAAGTCATCAGTATCCTGGTCGACAACCAGTCCAATGTACTGACCCGGGTCAGCAGCCTGTTCGGACGGCGGGGCTTCAATATCGCCTCCCTGACCGTGTCCGCCACCAATGATCCGAACCTGTCCCGGATCACCATCGTGTTCCAGGGAACAGAGCAGTCGCTGCACCAGATCCTGACACAGACGGCTAAACTGGAAGTCGTCAAGCAGATCTCTCCGCTGGACAAGCGGAACAGTATTTACCGTGAGCTGCTGCTGATCAAGCTGCGGGCAGACAAATCCGAACGCTCTGCCATCCATGAGATCGTAGAGATCTTCCGTGGCAAGATCGATGATCTGTCCAAGACCAGCATGATCGTAGAGCTGACGGGCACCTCGGAGAAGATCGACGGCTTTATGGATATCATCAGCTGTTACGATATCCTGGAAGTCTGCCGTACCGGTATCACCGGCATTTCCCGTGTCGATGAACCGTTGATCACAGACACGAAACAGGAGTGATCCTCTACCTATACATCGTAAACTATATTAAAAATATATAACAAAGGAGACACCACAATGATTAAGAAGTACTATGATCAGGATTGTAACCTCGGAATGCTGGACGGAAAGACCGTTGCCATCATCGGATTCGGCAGCCAGGGTCATGCCCATGCCATGAACCTGAATGAGAGCGGCGCGAATGTCGTCGTCGGCCTCAGACCCGGTTCCGCACACACAGCGAAGGCCGAGGCAGCCGGACTGAAGGTCCTGGGAATCGAAGAAGCCGCGGAAGCTGGCGACATCGTAATGATCCTGATGCCGGATGAGATCCAGGCTAAGGTATACAGAGAGCAGATCGAGCCGCATATGAAGGAAGGCAACGTCCTTTGCTTCGCTCACGGCTTCAATATCCACTTTAACCAGATCCAGCCGGCAGAATATCTTGATGTTATCATGATCGCCCCGAAGGGCCCTGGCCACACAGTCAGAAGTCAGTATGTCGAGGGCAAGGGCGTTCCGTCCCTGATCGCGATCTATCAGGATGCATCCGGCAAGGCTAAGGATTATGCCCTGGCTTATGCCAGCGGGATCGGCGCAGGCCGCGCAGGCATTCTGGAGACGACCTTCAAGGAAGAGACCGAGACCGACCTGTTCGGCGAGCAGGCTGTTCTCTGTGGCGGCGTGACCGAGCTGATGAAGGCTGGATTCGAAACGCTGGTGGCAGCAGGTTATGCTCCTGAGATGGCATACTTCGAATGCATCCATGAGATGAAGCTGATCGTTGACCTGATCAATGAAGGTGGCTTCGAGAAGATGAGATATTCCATCTCCAATACAGCAGAGTATGGCGACTACAGATGTGGCAAACGCGTGATCGGCAAGGACACCAGAGAGAATATGAAGCAGATCCTGTCCGAGATCCAGGACGGCACCTTCGCTTCCGAATTCATTCAGGAATTCAATGCCGGTGGTAAGGCAAGATTCCTGGCGACCCGCCGCAAGGAAGGCGAGCATCTGCTCTGCAAGGTCGGTGCTGAGCTCAGACAGATGATGAGCTGGCTGAAGAAATAATATAGGAGAACGAACATGAGAAGTGACTCTGTAACAAAAGGTGCAGAACGCGCCCCGAACCGTTCCCTCTTCTACGCCATGGGCTATACGAAGGAGGAACTGGAGCGACCACTGGTCGGCGTCGTCTCCGCGAAGAGCGAGATCGTGCCGGGCCACATCCATTTGGACAAGGTGGCAGAAGCCGTCAAGGCCGGCATACGCATGGCCGGCGGCACACCGATCGAAGTTCCTGCCATCGGCGTCTGCGATGGCATCGCTATGGGACACATCGGCATGAAGTACAGTCTTCCGAGCCGGGAGCTGATCGCCGACAGTGTAGAGACCATGACCATGGCTCACGCCTTCGACGGTCTGGTTCTGATCCCCAACTGCGATAAGATCGTTCCGGGCATGATCATGGCGGCGGTCCGGATGAACATTCCTGCGGTCGTCTGCTCCGGCGGACCTATGATGTCCGGTCTGGTGGGCGGCGTGGAGACCAGCCTTTCCAAGATGTTCGAGGCGGTCGGCGCATTCAAGGCGGGCATCATCGATGAAGCCGGCCTGCAGGAATACGAAGAGAACGTCTGCCCGGGCTGCGGCAGCTGCTCCGGCATGTATACAGCCAACAGCATGAACTGCCTGTCGGAGGCAGTCGGCATTGCCCTGCCTGGCAACGGCACCATCCCGGCCGTCCACAATGGACGGATCCTGCTGGCGAAGCACGCCGGCATGGCGATCATGAACCTGATCGAGAAGGATATCAAAGCCCGGGATATCATCAATGAGAAATCCCTAAAGAACGCCCTCGCCTGCGATATGGCGCTGGGCTGCTCCTCCAACAGCGTGCTCCATCTGCTGGCGATCGCGAACGAAGCCGGCGTGGACCTGAACCTGGAGATCTTCAACGAGTTCAGCGCTAAGGTCCCGAACCTGTGCCATCTGGCACCGGCCGGCCCGACGCACATGCATGACCTGAACAATGCCGGCGGGCTTCCGGCGGTTCTCAGCGAGCTGGACAAAAAAGGCCTGATCGATAAGAGCCTGATCACCGCCACCGGCAAAACGGTCGGCGAGAATATCGCGGGCGCTCACGTGAAGGATTACGAAACGATCCGTCCGGTCGAAGATCCATACAGTGAGACCGGCGGCATCGCGATCATGTGGGGCAACATCGCCCAGGACGGCTGCGTCGTCAAGCGCAGTGCTGTCGCGCCTGAGATGCTGCAGCACAGTGGCCCGGCCAGAGTCTTTGACAGCGAAGACGATGCGATCGCGGCCATCTATGCCGGCAAGATCGTGGACGGTGACGTCGTGGTCATCCGCTATGAGGGTCCGAAGGGCGGTCCCGGTATGCGCGAGATGTTGAATCCGACCAGTGCGCTGGCCGGCATGAAACTCGACAAGACCGTCGCCCTGATCACCGACGGACGTTTCAGCGGCGCGAGCCGTGGTGCTTCCATCGGCCATGTCTGTCCGGAGGCAGCCATGGGCGGCAATATCGGCCTGTTGCAGGAAGGTGATATCATTGAGATCGATATCCCGAACGCGAAGATCAACGCCCAGGTCACCGACGAAGAGTTCGCGAAACGCCGCGAAAGCTACGTCGCACCCCCGCCAAACGTCACTGAGGGCTGGCTCGTTCGCTACATGCGTAACGTCGACTCCTCAGCTAGAGGCGCGGTGATGAAGTAACATAATTATTTATATGTAAAAACGTCGGAGCAGTTCCCCTGTTCCGACGTTTTTTTAATTGACAATAATCGGCGACCGTTATCGCAGGGCCTTCTGAAGGGTCGCCAGGTTCTCCTTCATGATCCCGATATAGGACGCACCCTCTTCCGCCTCCTCCAGCGTCACCGACTGCATGGAATCCAAAACAAGGATCTCCTGATCCCGTGATTCCGTATTCTGAATGATGGTCTCCGCGATCTTCTTGTCCGACCCTTCGATCGTCAGGACGCATGGGAGCCGGAGTTTATCCAGTTTCCCCGCCAGGAACCGGATCGTCTGAAAACTCGCCTCGGTCTCTGCAGAGCATCCCGGGAAAGCCGCATAATATGACAGCCCATAGTCTTCCGTGAGATAGCGGAACGGGAACCGGTCCCCGAACAGGACCGTCATCACGGGAGCATCCGACATCGCCTGGATATACTCCTGATCCAGATCATCGAGTTTTCCCAGATAGTCCTCCAGATTCTCCTCATATATATCCGCGTGCTCCGGATCGATCTCCGCGATCCCCTCTTCGATCGAACCGCAGAGGACTTCTGCATTGCGCAGCGAGAGCCATACATGTTCATCGAGCTCCGGCTCCTCTTCTGCCCGTCCCTGCATGCCTTCTGTCCGCTCCTCGGTTTTCGCCTGGTCCCCAAGCACCTCCAGCAAGTTGATCACGACCATGTCCGGATTCACCGCTTCCGCCAGCGCATCTTCCGCCCACTCGTCGGATTCGCCACCGACATAGACGAACAGATCGCACGTCGAGACATCCAGGATGTCCTTCGTCGTTGCCTGGAAGCTGTGCGGATCCACGCCGGAATCCAACAGCAGTGTGACTTCTGCGTTCCCCGGATTCTCGCCCAGAATGTTCCGCGTCCAGTCGTATTCCGGGAAGATCGTCGTCACGATGTGCAGCGTTTCGTCATCCTTCCCTACCTTCTCTTCGGCTCCCCCGCAGGCACAAAGGCTGGTCAGCAGGCATATAGCCAAGCAGACCATACAGGCTGCTATTCTCTTTATCCTTCTCTCTTGCCGTTTGCTATCTGCCATCTCTTATACTTGTCCAGATCCATGTGGATCGCCTGAAGAACGAGTCCGATCGCTGCCGCATCATCGATCAGTCCAACCCCGAAGACGTAGTCCGGGATCAGATCCAGCGGATTCACTACATAGATCAGGCATGC
>JAFRLD010000096.1 GCA_017431395.1 Bacillota bacterium
CACTCCACTGGTGGCAGCGCATCGGCGCCATCTTATCGTCCGGCGTCCCATCCAGATAATCAAACAGCAGATCCCCCTGCATCGGAGCGAATCCGAACCAGTGCGGTGTCTCCGGGGAGAGCTCATGCGTCAGGTTGACCCATTTGTAACCGGGTCCTTTCAGCTCGTTTACGATATCCCAAAGTCTTGTATCAGCCATTTTCGAGGCCTCCTTTCCTTAAAAAAACACGAAGGCAGGATCCGCCTGCCTTCGCATAATACAATTTATTTGATCTCGTGGATCCAGCCTTCCGGTGCTTCCACCGTACCCATCTGGATGCCGGTCAGCGTGTCGTACAGCTTCTTGAGGGTCGGTCCCATCTCATCCATGCCGCTCGGGAACGCGATCTCGGTGCCGTGATCGTTGATCTTGCCGACCGGGGAGATGACCGCTGCCGTACCGCAGAGCCCGCACTCAACGAAGTCCTTGACCTCATCGAACGCGACCATCCGCTGCTCGGTCTCCATGCCCAGGATATCCTTAGCTACGATCATCAGGCTTCTTCTGGTGACCGATGGCAGGATCGAATCGGACTTGGACTGCGGTGTGATGACCTTGCCGTCCTTCGTGATGAAGATGAAGTTGGCGCCGCCGGTCTCTTCAACATAAGTTCTGGTCGCTGCGTCCAGATACATGTTCTCGGAGAAACCTTCCTCATGGGCCAGCTCACCGGCATAAAGACTCATGGCGTAGTTCAGACCAGCTTTGATGTTTCCTGTGCCGTGCGGGGCCGCTCTGTCATAATCAGATACTTTGATAACGATCGGCTTGATGCCGGCCTTGAAGTCCGGGCCGACCGGCATGCACAGCATGCGGAACTCATCCTCAGGTGCAGGGGCGACTCCGATGATCGGGCCGCTGCCGTAGATGAACGGGCGGACATAAAGCGTCGCTCCGCTGCCATATGGCGGGACCCATTCCTCATTGGCCTTGACCAGCATATCCAAAGCCTGCATGAACATCTCCTCAGAGACTTCCGGGATCGCCAGCCGTCTCGCGGAATCGATCATCCTCTGCGCATTCAGGTCCGGACGGAAAGTGACGATCTTCCCATCTTCGGTCCGGTATGCTTTCAGTCCTTCGAAGACAGTCTGTGCATACTGCAGTACTCCTGCGCACTCGGAAATGTGGACCTGCGAATCCGTTGTCAGTTCCAGATCGCTCCATTTGCCATCCTGCCACTTGGCTGTCACACGGTAATCTGTCGGCTGATAGGTAAAGCTCAGACTACCCCAATCAATGTTTTTTGCCATAAATCTATATCTCCTTTCGGTTGAGTACTATATGACTCATTTTATCACAGTAACACAAGGCGGAGTTGATTTTTTTGTATAATATACAAAAATTCCTCTCCCCTTTCGCCGGTCACTCCCTGGCCACGCCGGATTCTCTGGCTGCCTGGGCCACCGCGGCTGCGACCGCCGGGCCGACCCGCGGATCAAATGCCTTAGGAATGATATAATCCGCGCAGAGTTCCTCCTCAGAAATGAGCTCCGCCAGAGCTTTCGCCGCCGCAAGCTTCATCTCCTCATTGATGTCGCTGGCATGGGCATCGAAGGTCCCCCGGAAGATCCCCGGGAAAGCGAGCACGTTGTTGATCTGGTTCGGGAAGTCCGAACGGCCGGTGGATACCACCGCTGCTCCTGCTGCTTTCGCCTCGTCCGGGAAGATCTCCGGCGTCGGATTGGCGCAGGCGAAGATGATGGGATCGCGGTTCATGGACTCGACCATTTCCTTCGTCACGAGCCCCGGTGCCGAAACACCGATGAACACATCCGCGCCGACCATGGCATCCGCCAGTGTTCCTTTCATCCCCTCTTTGTTCGTGACCTTGGCCACGACATCCTTGATCCAGTTCATGCCCCTCACCCGGCCTTCATAGATGATGCCGGTACGGTCCGTCATGATCACATTCTCGTAGCCGGCGGATAACAGGATCCTCGTGATCGCTACCGCGGCTGCCCCGGCTCCGGAGGTGACGATCTTCACGTCCTCCTTCTTTTTGCCGACCACCTTCAAGGCATTGGTCAGACCGGCCAGAGTGATGACCGCCGTCCCGTGCTGGTCATCGTGAAAGATCGGGATATCGCATCTCTTCTTAAGCTTTCGCTCGATCTCGAAACATCTGGGAGCGCTGATGTCTTCCAGATTGATCCCGCCGAAGGAGCCGGAAATATTATAGATCGTCTCCACAAACTCATCGACATCCTTCGTCTTCACGCAGATCGGGAAGGCATCCACATTGGCGAATGACTTGAACAGCACACATTTCCCTTCCATCACGGGCATCCCTGCCTCTGGCCCTATGTCCCCGAGTCCGAGCACCGCCGATCCATCGGTCACCACCGCACACATATTGGCGCGGCGCGTCAGCGTATAGCTTTTTGAAATATCCTTCTGGATCTCGAGGCAGGGCTGCGCCACCCCGGGGGTGTACGCCAGGGACAGGTCCTCTTCATTATGTACCGGTACCGTCGCTATGACCTCGATCTTGCCATCCCACTCTTCTTTGTGGAGCCGCAGGGACTCTTTCGCGTAATCCATTCTTTTCCTCCGTATTATTCTTCTTATCGCATTACCGGCAGGGTCGCTCCGCCAAACGGCATCACGATGATCCTTGCCTCCGGCCCATGTTTGCTCATGGCTTTCGCAAAGGCTGGTTCCAGCTGGTCGAACGGTTCCATGAAGATGGACCGAACGAAGTCAGGCTCCATCTCAGAAACTAAGCTGATGTCCGCGCGCTTCAGGATCTGCGCGATCGCTGCTGCCTTATGGCCGCCCAGCCGGAAATTCACCCGGATCCGTTCGATCAGGTCCTCCGGCCGCTCAGCAGCTGTCATCCATTCCTCGAAGACCGCAGACCCCATCCCCTCGTGGCATGAACCCACGACGATGATGGTCCCTCCGTCCTTGATCGCATGCTTCGCGTTATCCAGCGCTTTTTGCGTCTGATAGAGATTCGCGTCCTTCGGTGCTCCCCCCTGGGAAACGATGACGATATCCGCCTTCTCCGGGATCGCGACCTGATACAGGCTGTCCAGAAATGCGCATCCCGCTCTATGGGCTTCCTTCACATCCCCGGCCACAGCATGGACGATCTTCTTGTGCTCATCCAATACGACGTTGAGGATGAAATCGATCCCGCAGACGGCTGCCGCCTCATCGATATCCTGGCGCAGTGGATTGGTATCCATATTTCCGGCGTGCGCCCGCTCATCCACCATCATGGAATGGTTCGCCTGGATCACCTCAGGGGTCGAAACACCAGGAAACAGAGCTTTCGCTCCTCCCGAATAGCCCGCGAAGTAATGATATTCGATATTCCCGACACAGATGCGCCGGTCCGCCCGGGCGACCATCTCCATGATATCGATCGGCGTGCCGCGGGAGGTCGTTCCGAGATGGATGCAAGCCTCCGGGTCCGAATCGATGCACCGGATCTCGCGCCAGGCCCTTTCCCCGGCCAGATGCCTGCGTTCTTCTTCGGTCTGCTGCCTGTGTGAGCCCCGCGCGAAGACCAGAGTGATATCCGACGGGTCTGCCCCTGCTTCATACAGTTCATCAAGAAGCGCCGGCATGACATCCCAGGTCGGCATTGGCCTCGAGATATCGCTGGTCATGATCGCGATCTTCTCTCCCGGCTGAATGATCTCTTTTAATGCAGGGGAGCCGATCGGATGAGCCAGCGCCTCCCGCACGGCTTCCTCCCCTGCCGGACCCGCGTCCTGCGGCGCGGGATTCGCCCGAAGGATCTTGATTATATTTTTCTCCGGGATCTCTACCGACTGGACTGAGTTCCCGTATCCGACTTCGATCTTCATATATTCGTTCCTCTGATCAGAATGTGGCGACCTCCGGCTGACATGGTGCCACCTTGGTCACCTTCGAGCAATACATGACCGGTCCGACCTCCTCATAGATCGGATCGTATTCATTCCTGACCCTTGCCCGGACCTCGACCCACGTGCCGTTCTCAAGCTTCGCGGTTTTTTTCTCATCGCATCTGCAGAGCAGGCCCGCGAACTGGATGTCGGCTTCACAGCAGGTCATCACGTGCCGGCCAAAAATGAATTTCCCCGGAGGGATCTCATCTCCGACGACCGCCCTGCCTTTTATGATGATCTCCTTGCCTTCATAAGCATCCTGGTTCTCGTTGATGTCCCGGTACCATTCCGCGAAATCCTCATCCTTGATGTCTAGACGTTTCTTGGTCATATCGTATGGCAGCGGATCCTGGATGTCATCCATCATGATATCGTTCGGCCCGAACTCATAGATGATCTGGGACTTCCGGTTTGCCACGCGGCAGATCTTATGCACCTGCATCTGCCAGTCCTCGAAGTTTTCGTCCTTCTTGCACCGGTTAAATGCGACCATCTCCGCCCCCTGCAGCTGCTCGAAGGTCAGCTGCCGGATGTTCTGGTTGTACATGAGGAACGTGCCCGCGTCCGCCAGCATGACCTGCTGGTAGATCATCCATCCGAGCGGCATGTTCTCATAAAGGCTGGACAGGCTCCACATCCCGTTCCATTCGATGATGACCCGTGTCGGTTTATACTTTTTTCTCAGCGAGGTCATCATGAAGGTGCTGAGGTCCTCCTCCGCTTCGATCGGGAAGACCGTCACGGTCTCTCCGCCTTCGGTATAGAACCGGTCCTGATCGTATTCCACCTCTCCGTCTTCGCAGAGCAGGAGCAGGGTATTCTCCCCTTCACCGAAATCCCGGCTCTCCAGCGCGTCCTGAATAAATGTCGTCTTCCCCGCATCGAGGAATCCGGTAAACAGATAGACCGGCAGTTCCTCCGGCATATTCATTGGCATATCACAGATCCCTTTCTCTTACAGCTCAAACAGTTCTTCGATCGCATCCTTCTCCAAACCGACTCCGATAACGCAGATCAGTCCTGTGGTCTCTGCGGTTCCCATTCTGACCTCCGGCTCACCCGGCACATAGTCGAAGTGGATCCACTGTCCGTCTTCGCCCTCTACGATACCTTTCGCGCGCAAAACCTGGCCATATTCGCCGAAATTACCGAGGGCAGCAAGCGCCTGCTCGATCTGCTCTGCCGTGAACTTGTGGGCCGTATATACGCCGAATTCATCAAAGATCTCATCCGCATGGTGGTGGCCATGGTGATCATGGTCGTGATCATGGTGATGATGTTCGTGTTCATGGTCATGGTGGTGATGGTGGTGCTCCGCTTCATGGGCATAGGCTTCCTCGCGCAGTTTGTCGAGCTCTGCGGAGAGAGTTTTTTTCTGCTCCATCGTCTCCAGGATCGCTTTGCCATCGATCTGATCCCATGGGGTCGTGACGATCGCCGCGTGATCGTTGTATTTTCTGAGGAGTTCAATGCATTTGTCCAGCTTTTGCTGGGACAGGCCGTCGGTATGGCTCAGAATGATCGAGCTCGCATGCTCCACCTGGTTCTGATAGAACTCCCCGAAATTGGTCATGTAGACTCTGGCCTTTTTCGCGTCGACGACCGTGGTGAATCCGTTGAGCTGGATCCGGTCGTTCTTCAGATCCTGCACGGCGATGATCACATCGCTGAGCTTGCCGACGCCCGACGGTTCGATCAGGATCCGATCCGGATCATATGTGTCGATGACCTCGTTCAATGCCCTGCCGAAATCCCCTACCAGGGTGCAGCAGATGCAGCCGGAGTTCATCTCATTGATCTGGACGCCTGTCTCCTTGAGGAATCCGCTGTCTACGCCGATCTCACCGAATTCATTCTCGATCAGCACGATCTTCTCATCCTCATAAGCCTCTGCGATCAGCTTCTTGATCAGCGTCGTCTTGCCGGCGCCGAGAAATCCTGAAAAAATATCTACTATTGCCATAATCTATCGATCCTTTCTGCTTATTCTCATACAGAGTACAGTATACCACGATTCCAAAAAAAAGAAAGACATCAAAAGAACAATGATGCTTTCTGTTTACTCCATTCAAGGTTTTCGGACGCGGCGCTGCCGGCCTTGCCGTATCAGCCCGCAGAAGCGATGCCCATGACCACTCCGGCTACGCCCATGAAAACACAGAACAGTATAAATAAGATAAACAGGATCGCCCGTTTCGGGCTGGAAAAAAACTGTTTCATGCTTATCCCTTCCTACAGCGGTGTGACCTTCTTCAGGATCCCTTCTATATCTTCCGCAGTAACCTTTCTCGGGTTGGTCTTCGTGCAGGCATCCGCGAGTGCTGCTTCGATGATCGAATCTTTTTGCTTCATGACCTCCTGAGGATCGATGCCCAGTCCCTTAAGGTTCATCGGGATCCCGAAGCTGCGCTTCATCCCCTCGATCCTGCGGGAAAGTCCGGTCACGGCTACCGTCACATCGGTATAAGGAAGCCCGATGAGCTTCGCCATCCGCTGAAGCTTCCTGGCGCAGATCGTCTTCTCACTGTTGGTGAGGTCTGCGTTAAAAAGGATCACCTCCGGCAGAAGCATCGCATTGCTTCTCCCGTGGGAAATATGGAATTTCGCCCCGATCGCATGGGCAATGCTGTGGCAGAGTCCGATCCCGGCGGTATTAAAGGCCATCCCTGCGAGGCACGCCGCGTTATGGACTTTTTCTCTGGCCAGCAGGTCCTCTCCATTCTGATAGGCCATCGGGAGGAACTTCATCAATAATGTGACCGCCTTCTCCGAAAGCGCGTCCGTGAAGTCCGTTGCCTCGATCGACACATATGCCTCGAGCGCATGCGTCAGAGCATCCAGCCCTGTGTCGGCTGTGATCGACGGGGGCATCGTCTTGACCAGGTCCGGATCCAGGATCGCTACCATCGGCTGCAGTTCCTGATCGATCAGCGGGTATTTGACGCCTTCCCTCTTATTGGTGATCACGGAGAATTTCGTGACTTCAGAGCCTGTGCCGCTGGTCGTCGGGATGGCGAAGCACTCCTCGATATTGGTCAGTCCGAGCCGGTGTCCGATCACGCGGATCGCTTTCGCCGCATCTATGGCAGAACCACCGCCCACAGCGATCATCACCTCGGCCTGCACCTCATTCAGGCACTGGATCCCCTCTGAAACGACTTCGATCGGCGGATCCGGCACCGTCTTGCTGAACACGCTGATCTGACAGCCGTTCAGATGGGCCTTGATCTTGTCGACCACACCGGACTTCACCATGAATTCATCGCATATGATTATGACACGCTTGCCCTGCACCTGATCCAGGCGGTCAAGACAGTTCTCTCCGAAAAAAACATTCGTGCTGATATTGAATTCTTTCATGTTCGCCTCCCCGTATCTCTCAGGAACGATTCAGTCTCATGGATAGTATACCACAGATCGGTCAATCCTGCAGTTTCAAATCTGTATAGATCGTTTTGCCGGAAGTATTCCTCGGGATCTCCTCGATCTCATGGACCGTGACCATATTCTCCCGGATCCCCCAGCGGTCCCAGAAGGTCTGCAGAAGTGTATCTTCATCCACAGAAGATGCTTTCGGGCTCTTCCACACCTGGACCCCATGGTCATCATCCCCGGTACAGACGATGTCCGGCGTATCGAAGGCTTCCTGCAGATCATCCTGGAGCTGGTCCAGACTGATCCGCTTCCCATAGAGCTTGATGAAACGCTTCTTTCGTCCGGAAATATAGAGGTATCCTTCCTCATCGCGATAAGCGATATCCCCCGTCTCGAGGCGGCCTCCGTTCTCATCTTCTTTGGCGAGATCCTCCCGGCAGACGGCATACCCCATCGATACATTGTCGCCGTAATAGATCAGTTCCCCGCTGATCCCCGGATCTTCGATCACATCCCCGGATACATCCAGCAGTTCGATCCTGCCGCCCGGTATGGGGATCCCGATGCTCCCGATCTTCTCAAGACATCTCTCCGGCGGGATATAGCTCATACGGGCGGTGGCTTCCGTCTGCCCGTACATGACGAAGAACCTGCGGCCGGTCTCCTCCGCCCACCTGCCCATCTGCTCCTGCAGGTCTGCCTTGAGGTGCCCTCCGGCCTGGGTCAGGGTCTTCAGGGAAGGAAGGTCCATCCGCTCAATGCGGAGTCTTCGGAGCATCTCATAGGAATAAGGCACGCCCGCCAGGGATGTGGCACGGTGCTCCGTGACCAGTTCCCAGAACTTCGGATCGAAGAAGGTACGGTCCGTCAGGATGATCGATGCGCCTACGGCTGCATGACTGTGGATCACAGAGAGTCCGTAGGTATATTCCATCGGCAGCGTCGTGACCGGCCGTTCCTCCGCATCCAGCGAAAGGTATTCCACGATGGATGCGCAGTTGGCCTGCAGATTCTCATAGCTCAGGCGGACCAGCTTTTGGGCCCCCGTGCTCCCGGAGGTGGACAGAAGAAGACCCAGATCCGGGTGGACTTTGACCGGCTCCTCCGAAAATGGTTTCGCCCCGTTTTCATCGATCACGAAGGCGGGCCGGTAAGTCTCTTTCATCCGCTCGATCAGCTCCGGCTCCGTCGTCCGCCCCATCAGGATCACGGGGCAGCGTTTCCGGAGCAGGGCCAGATAGCTTCCCACACTCGCCACATCGTTTCCCGCAAGCAGCAGACAGAGCGAGCGGCGCGGGATCTTCGCCAGGGCCGTGTCCCCGATCTCCCAGACCTGTCCATAGGTATAGGTCCTGCCGTTTTCATCTATGCAGAAAATATGATTTTTGTACGATTCGTTCTTCTCAAAAAAATACATAGCATTACTCCGATAGCTCAGCAATAAGGTCTTTGCGGTCCCAGACCGTATCAAACTCCAGCGCCTCTCCCGGGTAGACCGCCCGGTCGAGTCCCGGCCGTCCGGACTCCCTGGCCATTTGCAGGAGCTCCGCGGGATCAGATCCGACGCAGACCGCGGTCTGGATCTTTTGGCCCAGAAGCGGCATCAGCTGTTCCATCCGCTCGAGGTCAAACTCATAGAAGATTCCGAGCTTCGCTTCCGGCAGCGACCGGTCTTCCCAGTCTCCCGCCTTCCCGCAGGGCACGACATAAAGCCGGTTCGTCCAGGTCTTCACCGGCTGCAGTCCGCTCACCTCCGCATAAGCCCGGCAGAGGATACGGTATTTCTCGGTGGCCATCCAGGGCTGCAGCTCATATCTTCCCGCTTCTTCTGCGACAGCGCCCCACCAGCGTTCCTTCACCTCTTCCGATGGTTCCAGCCAGAAGACGCTCCTCGGGCTGGAGCATGCATTCTGATCGGCTCCGTAAGTATCCCTGCAGAACCGGTCCGCCTGCAGATGCAGTTCGTCCTCTGACAGCTGACGGATGGCCTTGGCATCGAGGACCGCTATGGAGTACTTGTCCGGGAACGGGATATCCACGGTCTTCTCTCCCGCAGGTACGCTGCAGATCCGCTCCACGGTGGCATCCCCGCCCCAGATCATCCGTGCCGCTGCTCTCCCGGAGACCTCCTCAAGGGCTTCGTGGTCACGCGGGAAGCGCACGAATGCGTTCCGCCTGTGAAGGGGCTCGTATTCTTCCCGGGCCAGAAGGGCAGCGATCCCTTGCAGGATGTTATCGCTGATCACTGACTCCTTTCCCGAAAGCCGCACGACGCCGCCGTTTCCGGCCAGCAGGCCGGTGATCCAGGAGTAAGCGAACATCGTTGGCATATTGGACGGGGCTATATGCAGGACGAGCCCGCGGCCATGGCGGTCCTCCTTCCCGGCGCCCCAGGCCTCCTGCTGCCGGCGGCAGATCTGTTCCAGATGCGCGCGCCTGCACCAGAACCCGAGGGCATAGATGTCGGGATACTGCCGGTAGGCAGGATCTTTCATAAAGAGCTGGGACAGGTCCTCCAGAAATGACATCACCAGAGGATCAAAGCATTTCACCGGCTCCTCCTCCGGAGGCCAGGTCCCGGCGAGGACCTGCAGACCTTCCCCGGCAGCAGAAGGCGCCGCGTTCTCCGCGAAGGTGTCGCTGCAGCCGCGGATCTCCGCCTTGCGGATCCGTCCCTCGACCTTAAAAACCTTCCCCTTTCTGCCGCAGGGGCAGTTATCCGTTCCGAGGATCCTGCCGCTGTCTTCGGTCAGAAGCAGGTGTCCGGGATAGGATCCGGGCAGCCAGCTTCGAAGCGCGATGAGACCCAGCTCACCTTCTTTGCAGGGGGTGAAGTCCAGTGGATCCAGCACTTCGATGTCCGAATAGATGCTCGCATGCAGATGTCCCTCGGGGCACTGCATGAAGATGCTCCCGGTCTGCTCCGCCATTCCGTAGTAATCACTGACCTGCTCGATCCCGCAGACCTGGCGCAGCGTCTCCCGAAAGACTTCATCGGACACCTTCTGGTTCTGCAGCTTCTTCCAGCCTCCGCCATGGATCAGATAGCAGTCCTTCAGATCAAGGCACTTCCCCTCGCGCTGCAGAGCCTGCACGAGATACGCCCAGATCATGAACGTGAAACCGAAGGCGAAGGACGGTCCAGCTTTTGC
>JAFRLD010000097.1 GCA_017431395.1 Bacillota bacterium
CGATCATCCTGCCCTCGTAACTAAAAGGGCCGTCAGGATCCGACCCGCGGCCATCCACCCTCATAACCAAAAGGGCCGCCGGGATCCGACCCGCGGCCATCCACCCTCATAACCAAAAGGGCCGCCGGGATCCGACCCGCGGCCATCCACCCTCATAACAAAGGAGGTCTTAAAAAATGCTTGACACACTGATCACAGGCGGCATGATTCCTGACTTTGACGCCGGCGTCATGAAACCGGCGAATGTTGGGATCTCCGGGAACAAAGTCCATTTCGTCGGCGATTCCGAACCCGCCGCCCGCGAGGTCATCGATGCCTCCGGCTGCGTGGTCTCCCCCGGGTTTATCGACATCCATATGCATGAGGAGAACTTTGCCGAAGGAAGGCAGTACGTCATCGCAGACCTGATGCTCCGGATGGGAGTGACGACCGCCCTCGGCGGCAACTGCGGGATCCAGTACCAGCCTATGGCTGAGTTCCGGCAGAATGTCCATGCCCTTCACGGAGCTCCGATCAATTACATGATCGTATCCGGATATAACCGCTACCGGTACGTTCTCGGGCTAGGGCACCACGATGTTATTACCCGGGCTCAGCAGGATCAGATCCGGCAGTTCATCCAGAAGGACCTGGAAGACGGGGCCATCGGCATCTCCTTCGGGATCGAATACGATCCGATCATGACGACCGAGGAGATGCTGTACGCCTGCAAAGCCGCAGATTCCCCGGATCACCTGGTGACCGCCCATTATCGTACTGATGCGGACGGGGCCATCGATTCCATTCGGGAGATGATCCGGATCCAGGAAGAGATCCCCGGAAAATACCAGATCTCTCATCTGTCCAGCTGTTCCGCCTTCGGGCAGATGAAAGAGGCTCTGGATATGATCCACGAATATATGGACCGGGATCCCCGGCTGGATTATGACACATATCCGTACAGCGCCTTCTCCACCTACATCGGATTCACCACATTCGACGGAGAAGATCCGATGAAACAATGGGGAAAGGACTATCCGGACCTCCTTCTGACAGAGCCTCCTTACGAGAACGTGCGATGCACGAAGGAGATCTTCGAAGACGCCCGCAAAAACTATCCGAACATGCTTGCGGTAGCTTTTGCCATGAATGAAGACGAGATCCGCATGGCAGTGGCGGACTCCCGCGGCATGATCGCCAGCGACGGCATCATCTCTGGCGGCAAGGGCCACCCGCGCGCAGCGGGGACCTTCCCGCGGGTCCTGGGCAAGTACGTCCGCGAAGAGGGCGCGCTGTCTCTGGTCGAGGCGATTCGGAAGATGACCGACGCACCTGCGAGGCGCCTGGGCCTGAAGAACAAAGGCCGCATCTTCGAGGGCGCCGATGCCGATCTGGTCATCTTCGACCCTGAGACGATCGCAGACCGGGCCACCTTCACAGAGACTGCTCTTCCGCCCGACGGCATACGCCTCGCATACGTCGGCGGCATCAAGGCCCTGGAGGGCCACGACATCCTGTGCAGGACAGCCGGAAACGTACTGGGAATAAACGGAAAGATCCTTTGACAGAAGACGGGGTCTGACCCGGTTTAAGGCTTTAAACCGAGTCAGACCCCGTCTCTTCTTTTTAGTAATGCTTATAGCAGCGTTTACGTTTTCCACTTTTACTTTTCCTATGCATAGGAGTATAGTTTACTCAGAAGAACTTCAGATAATGCCCCAACTGCTCCGGGAGGTGACGGACCCGAACAGCAGCAGCAGGGAAAGGACGAAAAGCGAGGTTTAAAGAATGAAAAAAGAAATCGAAAAGCACATCCGCTCATTCGTAGCGGAATATCAGAAGCGGGAGGATATCGCGACGGTCTGGGGGGAGCCCATTGTAGGCTTTGCCGATGCATGGCACCCCTACATTCAGGCTTTGCGCGAGACGATCTCCCCCAGCCACGTTATGCCCCAGGAGGTGCTGCCTGACTGCAGGATCATCGTGGCCTACTACGTACCGTTCACCCGGGAGCTGGCCAGGACCAATCTCCGGGCGGACCACCTGGCATCGCCCGAGTGGGCGCGGACCTACGAAGAGACGAACGCTATGTTCGGGGACCTGAATCAGTCCCTCATCGACTTCCTGACGAGCAAGGGATACCATGCGGCCATTTCCTCCAAGGCGGGTACCTTCGATCAGGTCAAGCTCATCAGCGACTGGTCCCAGCGGCACATCGCGTATGCCGCCGGCCTCGGCACCTTCGGCATGAATAACATGCTGATCACCAAAAAAGGCTGCTGCGGC
>JAFRLD010000098.1 GCA_017431395.1 Bacillota bacterium
CCGGGATCCGTACCAGCTCCGGCAAAGCGGAATATACCGTTTGGTATCAGGTGACGGAAGGCTCTGATGCGACGGAGGTGGACTACCGGTTCTATCCGCCGGAGGAGCTGGCGGAAGTTTTCGCGGCGGATAAGATCGCAGGCACCGGTACGAAAGGAGCGGCCGGAACCTATGGATATGAGACGGTTCAGGAGGACTCTGCGGTCACTTATACTTTCACGAACGCGAAATACCGTTACATCGACGTGACCTTCCAGAAAAAAAGAACGAAAGACGGGGAGGAGATCACGGAGAACAGCGGCCGGACATATGACATAGAAGTGTCTATTACCGGGCTGAAGCCGGATACGGAGTATCAGGCAACCGGAGGAAGCCGGCGGTCGGATGCGGAAGGATCGCTGCAGCTGAGTCTTGCTTTGAAAGCCGCAGACAGCGTGACGGTCTTCGGTCTGCCGACCACTGCGAAATATACAGTCGAAGAAAAGGCCTCGGCATTTACTCCTTCGCTGGAGGCGGAGTCCGGCGGCCGTGCGGTCTTCCATGCGTCCGGTGAGTTCGGCAGAGGTTTCCGGGCATCCTTTTCGGGACTTACGGAGGATTCTCTGGTCACGCTCACCAACGAGGAGCAGCAGCACGCGGACCTGCAGATCACTAAGGAGTTTGACGGACTGTTCCGAAAGAACGAGACGTCTGCT
The DNA here is from genome assembly GCA_017431395.1 of Bacillota bacterium. GTDB lineage: Bacteria > Bacillota > Clostridia > Peptostreptococcales > Anaerovoracaceae > Lentihominibacter. The sequence goes on from JAFRLD010000098.1 coordinate 696, forward strand.
TCGTTTACGGTGCACCTCACAGGCCTTGAAGAGGGCCGGTCCTATACCGCCAGGAAGCTGGATGCAGAGGGCAATCTGCTTTCTGAGGAAACGCTGATCCCGGAGGCGGATGGATCAAAGGACTATGGATTCTCTCTAAAGGATAGACAAAGCCTTAAGATCCTCCGGCTTCCGGTAGGCGCAGGGTACTCTATCGAAGAGGCTGCGCAGGAAGGTGTCACACCATCGTATGTCGTAACGAGCACAGAGACGGAGGATCTGGCAGCAAAGGCCGGGCATGCGGAGAAAGGGCAGCCTCTTCGTACGGCGGAGGAGAAGATGACGACGGACCGGAGCTACAGCTTCTATAATACGATCCCGGACGAACCGGTAAAGACTGTGTCCGATGGAGACGGTCTGACCAAGACGGGAGCGGGGGAAGAAAAAGAAGTCATCGAAAACTACGTTCCGAAAAAAAGCTCCAGCTGGATCTATCACATATCACAGGAAGTGCCGGTGCCAGTGGCAAGCTTTCGGTTCGTGGACCAGCTGCCGGCCTATGTCAGAGCGGATGTATATGATAGTGAAGCGGACATTTCAGACGCTCCGTTCCGGGTCTATTGGAGAAGTCCAGACGGAAGTTCGTCGAGGGGAGGTGCCATAACGGAATACAATAAGGAATCAGGAGAGTACTACGTCCGGGACGCAGGAGGCAGTAAGCTGTTCACGGTGATCTACGATCCGGACGCCGAAGGTCCGCAGTCCAGGATCACAGTGACGGCAGAGGATGAGCAAATGCTATTGGAAGGGGGCATCTTCGATATTTACTTCAAGGCTTATCTGGACCGGTCGGTATCCAGGACGGAGCTGATCGCGGCGGATGAATACGACGGGGTGTATTACCGTTTCGAAAACAGCGCGGTGACGTTCGCCGGCGCATATACATGTGAAACGAATCCGGTCACGACGATCATCCCGGAGACAGAGGGCCTTACGGTGCAAAAGGTCGTCTCCGGGCCTGAAGAGAGAAAGGAGGAAGGGAAAACTTTCGGGTTCCGGGCGGACTTCACGGGACTTGCACCGGGAAAGACCTATATATATAGGATCCCGTCGGTCATACAGGCAGGTCTCGTGATGAGCGGAAACAAGGTGAAGCTGACCGCCGCAGACCAGGCCGGGAAGACGTATAAGGATGTGACGGCAAGGGTCATGAACGGCGAAGGTCTTACCGTAGCGAACCTGAACAGCAAGAGTGCGGTAACCCTGCCGAAAGGAGAATACACGGTCGTTTATGAATGGGGAGATATATCTGTTACAGAACACTTCGAGATCATTTCGAGGGGAGCGGACCAGCTTTTGCAGGAGCCCCCGGTCGTGCGCCTATATGGCAGCGGGGAGGAGCGGAGCTTCCAGGCAGCCGCGGATGGACGTGCGCATGTCGATTTCGAGCTGACGGACCAGCAGAGGGCGGTGTTCACAGGACTTCCGGGAGAGAGCCGTTATGAGATCACGGAGCGCGCTGCCGAGGGGTATGCGGCATCGTATCAGGCGACCGCCGGGATGCAGAGCATGGCGAATCCGGCAGGAAGTAACGGGCGGCAGACGGGCAAGGAGCTCAGCACCGGAGTGAACACATACGACCGCCATGAGGATGTCACCATCACGTATACGAATGCTATCGATGAGCCGGCCGTAAGCGATCTGATCCTAAAAAAGAAAGTGACCGGAAACCTCGGGGACCTGACGAAGGAATTCGAGTTCACGGTGAAGCTCGAGGGGCTTGCTCCGGGAAAGGAATATGAGAAGGCGGCAGAACAGAGCATTACGGCGCCGGTCAAGGCGTTTAAGGCGGATGCCGCAGGGGAAGCGGAGCTGCATTTGAAACTGAAAGGAGGGGAAGAAATATGCATCCCGGCGCTTCCGGAGGGAGCGGCCTACCGGATCACAGAAGCGGCTTCAGATCATGTGGCTTCGTACCGGCTCGCAGCGGAGCAAATCGAGACGGAGAGTCTGGCGGAGGATGTGGGTGCTGCGGGTCCAGCCTTTGCGAAAGAGGCGGATACCAACGGATTCCTGTCGGACCTGTCGCTTGCCACAGAGCGTGAGACGGTAGACCCGGGGGAGAAGATCGTTCGAGTGACTTTCACCAACAACCGGGACCTCAGTCCGCTGACCGGAATCCCTGCACGGGGACTTTTTCTGGCGGTATGTCTTGCCATGATCTGCCTCGCGCTGACGGTCTATCAATGGAAAAAAACAAGGAGAGGAGAGTGATTGACACGGACCTTCTGTCTGGGATAGAATACTTTCGTATATTTATGCGGACAGGAGATCGTAGAGATGAAAAATAGGGAAACAAAGGGCTTCATATCCGTGATCCTGGTGCTCAGCATGGTACTCGCGGGCGCTATGATCACAGCGGTTATGGACCCTGCAGGGGATGTGGTCTATGCGGAACCTGAGGGGGATGTGCCGGTATATACTTTGAATGCGGAGCCGGTCCCGGATGAAACGGGGGTATACAGGGTCGAGGCAAATGTCGGCGACAACTGGAATCAGCAGGATCCATCCACCATCGGGATCCCGTCGGTGGCGAAGCAGACTCTGGCAAACGGGCCGACGACCGAATCCCCGGCCATTATCATGGGGGCAGCGGTGAACTATGAGAAAAAGACCGGGCCCACGGAGTATACACCTATTGAAGGAGCTAAGCTGATCGCCCCGTACAGCTATTTTCGCTGGAGCGTCATTGATGAGAAGGTCCAGAACGAAGACGGGACGATCAGTGTACATAAGAAGCTGTCCGGCTTTGACGGATCCTATTACATCATCCGGGTGGACGTGAGCAGGATCATCGAAGGGAAGACCGGGTACCTGCACGTCCGGCAGGTCGATAATAAGGCGCTCATGGCGGTCACGGGTCTGGAGGGAACGTCGTTCTCCAATGCTATGGGCAGCAAGACCGCGTCCTATTCATTGGCAAACAACGCGGCAGCGCTAAAGGATTCGGGCGCTGATGATGCGGACAAGGATACGCCATACGTCGACGTGATCGTGCTCTCCTCCGAGAAACTCGCGGCAGGGGCAGACGCCGGCAAGGATACGGCCCCGAGTCCGAATATCAAGCTGTCCTTTTATGTGGATAAAACGAAAGATTATGATCCGAAGCTGAAGCCGTTGGATCCGAACAATCTGCCGAAATTCCCTTACAAGGCGAAGAAAGGGAAGACCTATAAGACAGAGCAGGCATATAATAACGCGATGCTGGGCAGGTTCTTCAATAAGAAGAAGATGACAGAAGCAAATAATGCTACGAGCTATCTGGTGATGGGGGAGGACTTGGAGATCGACGTGACGGTCGATGAGCAGGAGGAGATCGGTGCTGGCGATACTCCGGCTGAGTTCTGGTCCCTGACCAAAGCCATGGACTATCAGCCCTACAATGCCCATATCATCAAGCTGATCTGCGAAGTCCCTGTGCTGGAGGGCCTTTCCATCGATAGCAAGGTGGCTGGCGAGGAACGCTCCGTGTTCCTGGATGTGAACAGTTTTGACATCCAGATCGCGAATAATACGCAGGAAGCAAAGGCTGGTCTGACGATCGCGGGAGGCGCCAGCCTTCGTATCATGGATGGTACGAAGACGTCAGGGGCAGAGCTTGCCATCGGCAATAATGCAACCATGGTGATCAAAAAAGGCGGAGCTCTGATCATAGATGAGTCCTGTACGGGCGAAGTGGAATACGACGCTGCAACGACTCCCTCGGGATCGAGTCAGAAACCTGAGGAGATGGCGGTCGGTGAGATCACCGTTGAGGACGGAGGCTGTTTGGTCAATCGGGGCGTTGTGAGTATCGAAGGAGCGGAAGCGAAACCGCAGGTCCAAAAGGTGACCACCGACATGAAGAGGGCGGATATGTTCATAGACTTCGGCGGGGCATTCGAGAATTACGGCTGCCTGTCACTGAAGGGCGATCTGTTTGTGCTCGGGACCTTGAACAACTATGGGCAGTATAACGATACGTTTGACGCTCATGATCCGGATAAGGGGACGATCACCTATCACAGAGGCATCCAGGTGACCTGGAAGGATAATGTGACGAAAAAAGGAGTGGAGCCCGGGGCGCTGAATGTCGGGATCGACGCAGACGGCAGGATCGAGAACCGGGCCGTGCTGAACAACTACGGTGACATCGTGCTGGTGCCGGGGAAGCTGAATCTGTATGGGACACTGAACAATGCGAAGCATCCGGACGATGCGACGGATCACACCGGGCATCTTTATCTTTGCATGGCGGATCAGGCCATCATTCCGATCACACCGACGAAGAAGGCCCCACTGGTCGTCGAGAAGAGGGTGTATGTGGATCCTCCGAAGGCGAGTGTGCTGAGCAGTTCGAATGGGACGATCAATGGAGAAGAAGGCAGTATCAGCGAGGCCAGGGTCGAGCTCATCCATAATGGAGTGCTGGGAGAACTGATCCCGCTCACCGATGAGGAAGCAGCAGCCAGAGCCGCCTACGCGAAGAAGGTAAAAACAGCGATGGCACGTTCTGCCCGTGGGCTGAAGGCGAAAGCGAAAAAGGGAAAGAAAGCCCGGCTTACCTGGAAGGTAACCTCCGGCGCAAATGGATATAAGATCAAGTACTGCCGGAAGAAGAGCTTCAAAAAAGGAGTGAAGACCGTCACGGTCAGCAAGGCCAAAAAGAAAACGAAGATTATCCGGAAGCTGAAGGCAAAGAAATACTATTACTTCAAAATCGCGCCTTATACCAAGGTAAAGAATCCGACCACAGGTAAGACGAGAATGATCCCGGGGAAATGGTCTAAAGCGAAAAGGATCAAGGCCAGAAGATAATACAGACTTATGGGAAACGGCAATGATAAAAATGAATATCGAAGCGGGCTGATCGCCTCCATCGGCTGCATGACCCTCTGGGGGATCCTGCCGGTCTATTGGAAGGCGCTCGTCCCCATCAGCTCCTGGATGATCATCATCTACCGGATCCTTCTGGTGCACGTCTTCGCCATCATTCTGGCGCGGACCAGATTCACCTGGGATGAGATCTTCGGACCGATCCGGCGCGACCGGAAGCTGGCCCTGAAGTTTCTCGGCGCAGGCGCGGTGATCACGACCAACTGGAGCACCTATATCTGGGCGGTCAATGCGGGACATGTGATCGATGCCAGCGTCGGCTATTACATCGAGCCGCTGATGGTCTGTATTTTCGGGATGATCTTTTTTAAGGAGAGACTGACGATCTACAAGACGCTGGCTATGGGTCTGGCGACCCTTTCGGTCGTGATCCTGCTCGTGCATTTTCACGCAGTCCCGGGGATCGCGCTCGGGATCGCCCTGTCCTTCGCGGTATATTCCGCGATCAAGAAGACGGTATCCCAGCCGCCGCTGATCTCGCTGGTCTATGAGACGATCTTTTTCGCGCCGCCGGCATTGGCCGTGATCATCTGGCTGGAAGTGACCGGTCGGGGCGCTCTCGGGATGGGTGAGCCTTACCAGTATGGCCTGCTTTTGCTGTGCGGACTCCTGACGGTGATCCCGCTGTCCCTGTTCGCCTCCGCGGCCCAGAAAGTCCCGATGTTCACACTTGGGCTGACGGA
>JAFRLD010000099.1 GCA_017431395.1 Bacillota bacterium
CTGCCGCTTTTAAATCATCGGCTTCCGCTTTTCTGTAATCACAAAGGCATTCGTTCCAGGATGTGTTCGGCGCCCACATCTGGGAGACAAAATAGACCTCGTGGATCGGATTGATCCACATGTACAGGAGCGTATTATAAGAAGTTCCGTGTGTGTAACGACTCCACCAGCCTTCTTCAAAGATACACATCATGCTCCGGATCCCGGGATCCAGAACGGCTTCCGCGATAAGTTTCCCGCGGTCGTTATAGACCACCACCATATCTCCGGCCGCGATCCCCTTCTCTGCCGCATCGTCCGGGTTGAGATATACCTTGGGGCTGTCATCCTGGAGTTCCCGCATCATCTGGTTGTTGGAGTGCGTGGAGTGGACGCGGTGGATCGAGTTGCGGGTCACATAGTTGAATTTAAACCTTTCCCTGGCTGTCGGATCCAGCGCGTATTCAGTATCCTCAAACGGCGGTTTATGCACCGGGAGACATTCGTTCAGTTTGATGAACATATCCTCGTCTTTGTAGAATTCCATGCGTCCGCTCTTGACAAACTGTGCCGTCGTGGCAACCGGCGTCGGATAGCTCTGCGGCGGGAACGGCACCCTGTCGTGGATCTGCTCATAGAAGGCGATCCTCTTCCTGCCCGGATTGGCGTGTTTGAACTTGACCGGTCCCTTCTTGAGATCTTCCAAGGTCAAGCCCTGGAGCTCAAAGTTGCCCTTTTCAAAGGTGAGCTTGATGACTTCCTCCACGACCTGATTGGGATCCATGTCGCCGTAGTAGTATTTTGCCTTGTCACCAGGATGGATCCTCTCCGCCAGCTCGCGGATGATCCACACCTCATGCTTGCAGTCATAGAGCGGCTCGATCGCCGGGTTCATCATCTGGATGTACGGATGGCACGGCGTGGAGACCATCTCTTCCTTCTCATACCAGGAGACACCCGGAAGATTGACGTGCGCCCATTTGCTGGTTGTCGTTCTCTGAAAGTCAAAGTTGACCACCAGTTCCAGCTGCCCGCTCTGCACCTGCTCGCGGAGGATATTGCTGATATTGTGCTGGTCGAACGGATTGCAGCAATAGATCAGCCATGCCTTGATGCCATGCTCCGGATAGGGGCACGTCATGGTCTCGGTCTTGCCGCGGAGCATGTAGCAGAAGGAGAAGCCAGCGGACTTGCGGTCTGGCTCATCCGGAACACTCCACCACTGTCCTGTACTGGAATACTTGAGCTTGTACTGTCCTGCGTATGTGGACATGCCGTCACCGAGGTGTCCGTAGTTGCCGGTCAGCGCACACAGAAGCGCCATAGCTCTGCCCTTGAGGTCGCCGTGGTACCACTGATAGTTGGAAGCGCCGTACATGATGTGGAGCGGCTTCACCGTCGCGATCTCACGCGCCAGGCGCTCGATCTCAGAAGCCGGCATATCGGACATTTCCTGTACTTTTTCCGGCGTATATTCGGACAGCATCTCCCGCAGCAGATGGAATGTGGGATGACAGGTCACCGTGGAACCGTCATTTAATGTAACCTGAATAGCACCTTCCAGCTGTGTATCCGTCGGTAGCTCCAGGCGCTCGGGATTCACCGGAAGGAACGCGCCATTGTAGACAACGTAACACTCCCTGTACTCCGGCATTTCCGCAGGGATCTGGAGTCCGGGGACATCCTTTGCGAGAAGCCTCTTTTGCGTGTCGTCCCTGATCAGGAGCGGCAGATCCGTATACTGGCGGATGAAGTCCGCGTCATACAGCCCCTCTTCCACGATCACGCGTGAGAAGCCGTTGCAAACGGCGGCGTCGCAGGAAGGCGAGATCGAATACCACTCGTCCGATTTGGCTGCCGTTGCCGTAAAGCACGGATCAAAGCAGACGACCTTGGCACCGTTCTCTCTCGCTTCGTTGAGGAAGTGCGCGTCCGGGATACGGGTCTGCATCGGGTTGGAGCCAAAGATTAGGATATACTTCGCATCCGGCCAGCAATAGGTGTCGAGCTCTTCGCTCTGCACACCAAAGGTGATCGGTGCCGACATCGGAAGGTCGCCGTTCATCTCATAGCCGCCCAGCACACTGAAGTGATTCAGTGTCGCGAGGCGGATCAAAGCGCCCTTGCAGACGTGACCGGTACCGGCGACCTGCACGACGACCGCGACTGACTCGGGGCCATACGTGTCAATGATCCGGCGCAGTTCGCTTCCGGTATAATCGAGCGCTTCCTCCCAGCTGACATCTTCAAAATCATCGCTGCCCGGCTCTCCTCGGCGGATCGATGGCCCCTTCATACGATGGGGGCCGTAGATCAGATTCGAGTAGGACAGACCTTTTAGACATCCGCGGGGATTGTGCTCTTCATCCTCATAGTCTGACGCCTGAATAATATACTTGATCTCGTTGTTATAGACACAGGCTTTCTGACCGCATCCTCCTGTACAGTTCGGTGCGCAGGTCGTGCGGACATACGTGAGCTCCTCCTCGGGATTCGGCTCGCCGTCCGCGTTCACTGCCAGCTCAATTCCTCCGACCGCGGCCACAGCACCTGCGGCTGCGGCTCCCTGAAGAAATTTCCTTCGTGTAAGTTTGATATCTTCACCTATACCCATTCTTACCTCCCTCTTATTGATCTGTGTTCGTTTAGGTATGCTGCGGAAATTGTCTGTGGATGTGATATATAGTTGACGCAGGAAACGATTTGTTCATGACTTTTTGTATTGCCCGCCTATCATTTCCTGCGTCGATGAATAATTTTCCTATATCTATTATAAAAATAATCCTTTTTAAAAGTAATTAGGGAAACCCCTCGTTGAATGTAGGGGTTTCCCTTTCTTACAATTTAGTTTTTTGTGTTAATACCGGAAGGCACCCGCAGCCTTATGTCTGTCAATTATGAAAAGGAATTCCTAACCCGTGTTTCAAATGGGGCCGGTAACTTTTCTGTGCCGGATCATTTGAGCAGATGTCCTGAAATGACCATGCACTGGACTTCAGAAGTGCCTTCATAGATCTCGGTGATCTTGGCATCTCTCATCATGCGCTCGATCGGATACTCGCGAGTGAAACCATAGCCGCCGAACAGCTGCACGCATCTGCGGGTCACGTCGGAAGCGTTGACGGCCGCGACGAGCTTC
>JAFRLD010000100.1 GCA_017431395.1 Bacillota bacterium
GGTAGGTTTCGCATTGTTTTCAATGCTCTTCGGATCAGGCAATCTGATTTTCCCGCCGGAGATAGGGATCACGGGCGGGACACATTGGTATGAGGGGTACATAGCGTATTTTCTGGCGGATGCGGCCCTCGGGATGTGCAGTGTGTTCGCGATGTTAAAGGTGGACGGGGATCTGAACCGGCTGACCGGAACGATCGGGCGCAGGTGTTCGGGGATCGTCAACGCGATAGGGATCATCTGCATTGGACCGCTGCTCGCGATTCCGAGAAATGCGGCGGTAACGTTTGAGATGGGGATGGCGCCGCTGCTGGGGATCGATCCGGAGAGCCGGATCCTGCGGCTGGTGTTCTCACTCATATTCTTCGGGATCGTCATTCTGCTGACGATCCGCCCATCGAAAGTAATCGATATTCTGGGCAAGTATCTGACGCCGATCCTGGTGGTGGCGATCGGTGTGCTGATCGTCCGCGGGGTCGTTTCTCCTGCCGCGCCGGCGGGAGAGCCCGTTTCGCAGTCTTTGATAAAAGACGGGATCTATAACGGATATCAGACGCTGGACCTGCTTGCCGGGATCTATTTCGCGACCCTGATCATCCATTCGATCCGGTCCGGGAAAGCTGCAGGCAAAGGGGGAGAAAGACGCATTGCCGCAGGGGCGGCCCTGATCTCAGGGGTGATCCTGTGCATTGTTTATGGCGGCATGGCGTATCTGGGCGCAACGACCGGATCCCAGTGGCTGGACGCCTTCCAGAGTGAAGAGATCAATCAGGCAGGCCTGGTCGTGAACATCACCGGGGCCCTTCTGGGAAATCTGGGCGTGGTCGTTCTCAGCGTGATCGTATCGCTGGCCTGTCTCACGACGGCGATCGGACTGACTTCGGCCACAGCGGATTTTTTCAGCGAACGGGTCCCATCCGGATCGTATCCGGTCATGGTGCTCCTGACCTGCCTTGTCTCCATAATCCTGTGTAATTTCGGCCTTTCCGCCATCATCAGCATCGCGGCACCGATCCTGATGCTGTTTTATCCGATGGTCATGTTCCTGACCCTGACCACGCTTGTGCGGGGCATCTTTCGAAAGAAATATTTTTATTATCTCGGGACCGGGGTATGTTTCCTGATCAGTCTTCTGACGACGATCGCGGACACCTTCGGAGTAGGCTCCCTAAGCTGGATCCACACGATGCTTCCGCTGGACGCATACGGATTCAACTGGGTGATCCCGACGGTCATCGCCGCGGCCATAGGTCATTTCATGCCCGGCCCGGAGATCGAGGAGGGCCTGATAGCCCCCAAAAAACAGTAGCGGATCAATCCACCGCTTTGATCAGATCCAGGATCTCATCCCGGATCTTTTTATTTACAGCGAGGGCCTTCTCCCGGGAATCCTGATTCGAGTAGAAGTAGAATTTGATTTTTGGTTCCGTGCCGCTCGGGCGGATCGCGAACCAGCTGCCGTTTGCCAGGAAGAGCCGGATCGCGTTTTGCGGCGGGATGTCCTCATAGCCTCCGATGTAATCGATGACACGGTCTACCGGGATCCCGGCAACAGAGGAGGGCACATTTTCCCGGAACCACTGCATCATGCGGCCGATCCGCTGCAGTCCGTCCAGACCTTCGAGAACGATATTCGGCTCATCCTCGGCGAAGAAACCGTACCGGGCATAGATCTCCTGGAGCACGTCCCAGAGCGTCTTCCCCTGTTTCCGGTAATAAGCGGCCGCCTCAGCCACCAGCATGCCGGCGGAGACCCCGTCCTTTTCCCGGATGTCTATACAGGCGGAATATCCGATGGACTCCTCATATCCGAACAGGTAGGTATAGCCGTGCTCCTCCAGCCAGGGGATCTTGCCGCAGATATTTTTGAACCCGGTCAGCGTCTCGAACATCTCCACCCCATAGGAGGAAGCGATGATCGTCGACAGGGTAGAAGTGACGATGGATTTGACCATGGCGCCTTTTGCGGGGAGCCGTCCAGCCTTTGCGAGGCCGTCCAGAATGTAGTGGACCAGCAGATACCCGGTCTGGTTGCCGTTCAAAGGCACATAGCTGCCGTTCGCATCCAGGATCTCGATGGCGAAACGGTCCGCGTCAGGGTCGGTGGCAAGCAGAAGCTCAGCCCCGCGTTCCCTCCCGTACTTCTCGCTCAGCTCGAACGCGGCAGGGTCTTCCGGGTTCGGATAGCTCAAGGTAGAAAAGTCCGGGTCCGGGTCCCGCTGCTCCGGAACGACCATCCAGTCGGTGAATCCCCGTTCCTCGAGCATCTGGGCGAACGGAACCGCCCCGCATCCATTGATTGGAGTGTAGACCAGAGGAATAGAGAGATCGAGCTCGTCCCCATCGTGGATCGCCAGGCTCTCCACCCGGTCCAGATACGCCCGGTCATACTCTGGGCCGAGGAGGATGATCAAACCAGCCTTGACCGCCTCGTCAAAATCCATGGTCCGGACCCCGTTCCATAGATCGACCCGGCCGATGTGATCGCTCATTGCCCCTGCGATCTCCGCAGAGACCTGACAGCCGTCGTCCCAGTAAGCCTTATACCCGTTGTACTCCTTCGGGTTATGGGAGGCGGTGATCATGACGCCGGAGACCGTGCCCAGATACCGGATCGAGAAAGCCAGCTGCGCCGTCGTGCGGATATCCGGGTAGAGGTAGACGCGGATCCCGTTCGCCGCGAAGATGGATGCTGCAAGCTCGCTGAATTCGCGTGAGAAATGACGCGGGTCGCGGGCGATGACGATACCTTTTTTCTTGGCGTCTTCCCCGTGGGTGCATATGAAATCCGCGATGCCCTGGCTCGCTTTGCCGACGGTGAACCGGTTCATGCGGTTCGTCCCTGCGCCGAGTTTCCCGCGAAGGCCCGCGGTCCCGAAGGCCAGTTCCTGATAGAACCGGTCGCGGATCTCTTCTTCATCTTCGCAAAGGCTGGTCAGCTCCTCCTTCAAAGGATCTGTGTCCGCCAGCTGCTTCAGCCAGTCCTGATAACGGTCTTGATAGCTTGTTTGATCGGTCATGGCAAGGCTCCTTTCTGTACTTCCCCTGCCTATATTGTACATGTTTTTTAGAAGAAAGAACAGGGGGTTTGCGGGCGGAACCCCTTGCCAGAGTCCGGCAGGAGTGTTACAATCCTTATGTGAATTAAAGCAAGGGGAGCGAAAGCTGAGAGTCCGATCACTCGGAGACCCTCATTACCTGATCCGGATAATGCCGGCGAAGGGAAGCGGAATATGATATTTCGAAGCGCTCCATTTCTTATGAGCGCTTTTATTTATGAAGCGCAGGAAGGAGAAAGAACTATGGAAGCAAGTGTAGCCATCCAGGTATTACCGGAGGCACCGAATGACGACGAGCTGTGCCGTATCGTAGATGAAGTCATCGACTACATCGCACAGCAGGGGTACAACTATTATGTGGGGCCGTTCGAAACGACCATCGAGGGCCCGTACGAAGAACTGATGGACATCGTGAAGGAATGCCAGCATATCGCGATCCGCGCTGGTGCTCCGTCGATCGCGTCCTACGTGAAGATCAGTTACCGGCCTGAGGGCGAGGTGCTCAGCATTGAAAAGAAAATCGGGAAATACCACGAATAATATCTATCCCATCCTCTCGATCCTGGCGATCCTCGCTCTGTGGGAATGCCTCTCCGTATTTGAGATCGTGCCGAGCTTCATGCTCCCGACCCCGGCGGAGACGGTCCAGGCCTTCGTTCATGATTTCGGCCTGCTCATGTCCCATATGAAGGTGACCCTGATCGAGACGCTTGTGGGAACGGTGATCGGAATCAGTATCGGCTTTTTGTCCGCCGTACTCATGGACCGGTGGGATCCGGCCTATAAGGCCATGTACCCGCTGATCGTGCTCACGCAGACGATCCCGGCGGTGGCGATCGCCCCGCTGCTGGTACTTTGGTTCGGGTACAAAATGCTGCCCAAGGTCATCCTGATCGTCCTGATCACGTTCTTTCCGATCGTGATCGGCGTGCTGGACGGATTCCGCTCGGCGGACCGGGATGCCATCAATCTGCTCCGTTCTATGGGAGAGACCGAATGGCAGATCTTCCGGCACATCAAATTCCCGAACGCCTTGCCGAATTTCTTCTCGGGGCTTCGCATCACGGTGGCATATGCCGTTGTGGGTGCGGTGCTCGCTGAGTGGCTGGGCGGATTCGCGGGACTCGGCGTTTATATGACCAGAGTCAAGAAATCATTCGCATACGATAAAATGTTCGCTGTGATCTTTCTGATCTCCATCATCAGCCTGATCCTGATCTGGCTGGTGAACGTGCTGCAGAAGAAGTGCATGCCCTGGGAGAGGGAGGAACCGGCAGAAAGGCAAAGAAAATGAAAAAAAGAATTTTAGCGATCGTGATGGTGGCGTTTATGGCCAGCCTTTGCATGACAGGCTGCGGCAGTTCCGGCTCCGGCGAAGAGTCTGCCGGCGGTGATCTGACCAAGATAACGTTCGTGCTTGACTGGACACCGAACACGAACCACACAGGTGTTTATGTCGCGCAGGAACTTGGATATTTTGAAGAAGAGGGACTTGAAGTAGAGGTCGTTCAGCCGCCGGATGACGGAGCGGAGACGATGGTCGGATCCGGACAGGCGCAGTTCGGTGTATCCTTCCAGGACTACATGGTACCGGCTCTGGCCGGCGGGGAGAAGACCATCCCGATCACCGCAGTGGCGGCGATCCTGCAGCATAACCTTTCGGGCATCATGTCCGCGAAGGGAGGCGGCATCACCAGCCCGAAGGGACTGGAAGGAAAGACCTACGCGACCTGGGAGCTTCCGATCGAGCAGGCGATCCTGAAGGAATGCGTTGAAGAGGACGGCGGTGACTTCAGCAAGGTCGAGCTGATCCCGGAGACCATCGACGATGAGGTATCCGCCCTGAAGGCGAAGCAGATCGACAGCATTTGGGTCTACTACGGCTGGGCCGGCATCAATGCGGAGGTCAAGGATTTTCCGATCGACTATTTCGCGTTCAAGGACATCGACAAAGCTTTCGATTACTACTCTCCTGTGATCATCGCCAACGATGATTTCCTGGCAGACCAGCCGGATACGGCGAAAGCTTTTCTTAGAGCTGTGAGCAAGGGTTACGAATATGCCATCGAAAACCCGAAGGAAGCGGCGGACATCCTGGTCAAAGCGAATCCGGAGATCGATGCGGATCTGGTCCTCGCCAGCCAGGAATACCTGGCGGGTGAGTATCAGGCGGATGCTTCCCAGTGGGGCGTCTTCGATGGAGACCGCTGGAACGGTTTCTATAAGTTCATCAACGATAAGAAACTGGCAGAAGCGGAGATCCCGATGGACTTCGGCTTTACCAATGAGTTCCTGCCGGAAGTAAAATAAGAAGTAAGATAAGATGACACATAAGCTCGAAACAAAAAACATAACCATTCGTTTCGGGGAAAAGACGATCATCCGCGACATTTCCATCGCAGTGGATGAGGGGGAGCTGGTCAGTCTTCTCGGGGTTTCCGGAAGCGGTAAGACCACGCTGTTCAACTGTATCTCCGGTATTTACCGGCCGGTTGAGGGGAAGGTGCTCCTGGACGGGGAGGACATCACCGGGACGACCGGTCACATCAGCTATATGCTGCAAAAAGACCTGCTCCTCCCCTACAAGACCATCGAGGACAATGTGGCTCTGCCGCTGATCATCCGCGGCATGGGAAAGAAGGAAGCAAGGGCGGAAGCTTCGAAGCATTTCGCGGAGTTTGGTCTCGAGGGGACGCAGAAGCAGTATCCGAAGCAGCTCTCCGGCGGCATGCGCCAGCGGGCGGCCCTGCTTCGGACCTGGATGTTCTCCGACAACGTGGCACTGCTGGATGAGCCGTTCTCAGCCCTTGATACGATCACAAAAGGGAGGATCCACCGGTGGTATCTCGACGTCATGGAGAAGATCCGTCTGACGACCGTTTTTATCACCCATGACATCAACGAAGCCATCCTGCTGTCCGACCGGATCTATCTCATGACAGGAAAGCCCGGGGAGATCCGCTCGGAGATCCGGATCCGGACGCCGCGCGGCCAAAGAGAAGGGTTCGATCTGACCGAGGAATTCCTGGAGTATAAACGGCAGATCATGCAGGAGCTTGGGGAAGCCTGGTAACGAAAGCAAGGCCCGGCAGGTGCCAGATCGGCAGGTCTAAGTATCTCTGCGTTTCATGGACATGAACATACCGACGACACAGATCGTGAAGAAGATCCAGAAGGAGATGTGCATGGCCGATTCGAACTGATCGGTCGGGGCTTCCTGCAGGGTCATATGGCCCAGGCGGGCGTTCACGACGATGGTCGTGATGGCGATCCCGGTGGTCTGCCCCAGGGTGCGCATCGTGGCCAGGATCGAACTCGCCACACCGTAGTGGGCCCGGTCCACACAGCTCATGATGGCGTTCATGTTGGGGGAGGAGAACATCGCCACGCCGAACCCGGTGGTGAGCAGGCCGCAGGCGATGGTCCAGGTCGGGAAGGCCTGGACGGTGAACGCGAAGAAGACCAGGCATAACGCACAGACGCCCATGCCGGCCGTTGCCAGTTTATACGGGGCGATCCTGTCGGAAAGGGTGCCCATCTTCGAGGTGAACAGGGCCATCATCAGCGGCTGACAGATCAGGATCAGTCCCGCGATCTGGGACGAGTATCCCTGGTCCACCTGCAGGAACAGCGACATGAAGTATCCGATGCCGAATGTGGCGCTGTAGTTAAAGAGCGCCGCCAGGTTGGACAGGGTATAGGCAGGCGTGCTTCTGAAGATCCGGACATCGATGACCGGGTCTGCCGCGCGCAGTTCCGTGCGGACGAAGAAGAAGCCTAAGACCAGACCGATGCCGATCGAGACAAGCGGCCACCAGCCGGTGCCGATGCTGGCAAACCCGAACATGGTGCAGACGATCATAACGATAAAGAGAACATTTCCGGCGATGTCCGCTCCTGCCCCTTCCCGGCGGACCGGCTGCGTTTCTTGTATGGGCAGCTGGATCACGGCCGGGATCAGCGAGATAAAGATCGCGATCGCCACCATCAGAAAGATGCTGTGCCATCCGAACCACTGATTCAGGATCCCGGAAAGGACCGGGCCGGAAGCCAGTCCGACGTACGTGCCGGACAGCATCCTTCCGATGGCCTTGCCGCGCTGCTCCGGCGGATGACAACCGACGATGATCGCGGTATTCGTGGCGAAGACCATGGATGCACCGACGGCCTGCAGGATGCGGAGCACGAGGATGACCGTGAAACTGTCTGCGAAATAACAGGCCAGGCACGACAGGGACATCGTCACCAGCCCGAGCAGAAAGATCCGGTTCCGTCCGGTTTTGTCCGCCAGCTTGCCAAATGGAACGGAAAGCCCGCAAGTGGTCAGCGCGTAGACGGTGATGATCCATCCGATGCTTCCGGCGCTGATCTCAAGGTCTGCGCTGA
>JAFRLD010000011.1 GCA_017431395.1 Bacillota bacterium
CCGGAGACCACGAAGAACATGGTGTAGATGTGCTTCAGCAGATGCCGGCGCCCCTCTTTATCATTGATGTCGTATCCGGAATACTTCTCGAAGATCAGCAGGCAGAAATACATGAGCCCCCAGCAGATGAACGTCCAGTTGGCTCCGTGCCAGATCCCCGTGCACAGCCAGACCATGAAGATGTTGAATACATGTCTTCCCTTCGTCTTCGTCCGGTTGCCTCCTAGCGGGATATACAGGTAATCCCGGAACCAGGTACCGAGGGACATATGCCACCGGCGCCAGAATTCCGTGGCGGATTTCGAAATGTACGGATAGTTGAAGTTCTCCTGGAAATGAAAACCGAACATCTTCCCAAGGCCGATGGCCATATCGGAGTATCCGCTGAAATCGAAATAGATTTGGAATGTATAAGCGATGGCACCGAGCCAGGCCATCAGCACGGAGGTATCGTCCACCGTACTGTAGGCGAAATCGGCGACGATGGCCATGTTATTGGCGATCAGGACTTTTTTGCCGAGACCGATGATGAACCGCACCACGCCGTGGGAGAAGTCGTCAAAATTCTCTTTGCGGTCCATGATCTGCTGGTCGATCGTGTTGTAACGGACGATCGGGCCCGCGATCAGCTGCGGGAAGAAGGCGATATACAGGCCTACGTTGATCAGGTTCCGCTGGACCCTTCCATCCCTGCGGTACACGTCCACCAGATAGGACATGGACTGGAAGGTGAAGAAAGAGATGCCGATCGGAAGCTCGATCACCGGGATCGTCAGGTTCTCCAGCCCGAACAGGAGCTGGAGGTTCTCCAGGGTGAACATCAGGTATTTGAATACGAAAATGATGCTCAGGTTACAAACGATCCCGAAGGCCAGCACCAGCCTTCCCCGTAGAGGATCATCCCGGTACCTTCCCACCAGATTACCGATGATCCAGTTCACCAGGATCGAACCGATCATAACGAGAACGAACGTCGGCTCCCCCCAGGCATAAAAGAACAGGCTGGCCAGAAACAGGAACAGATTCTGCAGCCTACGGCTCTTCCTAAGGAACGCATAGTATACGACCAGAACGCCCGGCAGGAAAAAGAATATGAATATATTGCTCGAAAACAGCATTAGTAGTTTCTCTCCTTCAGTGCGTCACATATCCTAAGGGAATTATGCTGGTCAAGGAAACTGTAATGGCTTTCTCTCTTCGCCTTCCATTCTTCGTCCAGCTGGAACCCGTTCGCGGCGGATTCCTCGATGAGATCCATGAGCTGCTCGTGCTCCGTCGCGCGCTTGCCCGGGCTATCCTTGGTCAGATCGATGTAGCTGCCCCAGGTATCCAGATAATCCTGCAGATCGTACTGATAGAACAGGATCGGCTTGCCCATGTAATAGACATCCCAGCAGATGGAGGAATAGTCGGTGACGAGGAGCTTGGCCCGCATCATCAGATCATCCAGGGCGTACTTGCCGTACGGAATGATCTTCACCCGGTCGCTCTTGATGGTGAACGCATCCACGTGCTCCCCGATGGACGGATGCAGGTAGAAGTTGGCCACCATATCCTTCTCTTCGAGAAGCCTGATCAGCCTCGGATCGTTGATCAGGTCCATGTAGCGTTTATAGTATTCGCTGGCGGTGAACACGTCTCTCTGCACCCCGAACAGCCAGCTTCTGTGGGTCGGCATGATCAGGATCTCATTATACTCATCCGAGCAGTCCACCAGTGCGTCGAACCTCGCATAGCCGGTGACGACCGCCGCATGCCTCTTATATCCCAGCTCCCGGATGACCAGTTCCTTCTCCATCTCGGAGGTGACCGTGGTCATGACGGAGTTCATGTTCTTCGCCATGAAGCTCTGGTTCAGCTTCTTCAGGGCCAGTACGCCGTGCCCGAGGAAGATGTGATCCTTCCGGTTGATCGTGCTCCAGAGCAGGCTCTTATCGAACTGCCAGATGTAGGCGTGGGCTTTTGAGTCCGAGCTGATCAGCAGCCGGCAGGCCAGCAGATAGATCATGTGCTTGACGCTGAGATAATCCAGGACATGATCGTTGTATTTCTCCAGCTTCTTACGGTCCACGGAATCCTTTTTGATCACGTAATAGATGGACCGGCCGAGGTAGGATTCCATATCGTTCTCCATGCAGTAGCGGAAGAAATGGTATCCGTTGTCCTGGGCTTTCTCACAGCGCTTCTCATAGATCAGGAAGATCTTCTTCCCGTCATAATAGGTCTTCTTCTTCGTATACCGGCTGATGGCGATCCATTCCTTCAGGCGGACCCAAAGGCTGTCGTCATCGCTCTTTTCCCGGAACCGGAGACCGAGGTATCCGCCTCTTGCCCGGTATGGGAACAGGATATATCCGTCCTCGCGCACGAAATGGTTCGGCTTGAAGGCGAATTCGAACCGGCTCTGCCGGATCACCGGCATGACGATGCCTGCGGTATATAGCTGCCCGTCCTTCTCATAGACCGCGCGGACCCGCCAATGGGTGGTCTTGAAAGGAAACTCCCGCACATCGATCGTACAGGTCATTTCCTCGTAGATCCCCTTACGGACGATCTTGTCCGGCTGGATCAGATAATCCTCCCGATCCGAATCGATCTTGTAGGAATACCCGATCATGAGATACTTCCAGTCGTACTTCCCGATCGGACACCGTACGACGATCTTCATCATATATTTATCAAATGACACCGAGCCGTATCTGGCGAAGACCACAGCTTCTGATGTTGTATCGTTTCTTTCGAACTTCATCCGGCTATTCCTCTCTTACCTGTTCTTTCTCTCTATATCCTCAAGAACGGCATGATATACACGCTCGCAGTTATGGCGGTCTGTATAGGCGAAGAAGTTATCGACCTTATCGACATACTCCTGTTTCATCTTCGCCCCGTTCTCCATATAATAGATCAGTTCATCCACCGTCTGCTCCACTGTATTCGTGATCGGTCCGAAACCGTCCTCACGATAGGTGAAGTAGCCCTTGCCCCAGGAATGGTTCTGATAGAACGTATCCTCATCAAACTGGGAATAGATGACCGGTTTCTTCAGGTATGCGAAATCGAAAGCCACGCTGGAGTAGTCTGTGACCATGATCGCGCTCTCCCGGAAGACCTTCTGGTAATCTGCGACACCGCTTCCAACGGTGATGCGCCGGCTGGAGGTGAAATCCTCGAGCTGCGCTTCGAACGCCGGGTGCAGGTAGAAAACGCCTTCATACCCATACTTCTCCATGGCGGCGAGCAGCCGTTCATCATGGATCAGTGAATCGTAGAAGATATAGTAATCCGTATCCTTGAAACCACCTACGTAGTCCCTCTGGGAAGAGCGGTTCAGGACCTCGCCCTGGATATCTTTTCTCCAGGTCGGCAGGATCGCGAGCTTCTTCTCGCTCTCATCGTACAGGTTGTCGAACCTTGGCAGGCCCGTCAGCTTGACCTCCTGCGGCGTATAATCATATGGGCCGTTCAGGATGCCCTCATACTCCGGCCGGCAGGTCGCTACCAGGACCTTGATGTTCTTATTCAGCCGGTTGATCCAGCGGCTCTGATCGTTATGGGAGACACCGTGTCTCAGATATACGAAATCGAAATTATAGAAATCCCTGTAGAAGTGCCCGCTCTTGCCCAGGGCGTTAGTCGCCAGGTCGTTCGCTGCCGCGCAAAGGATGGCCTGTGCCTGCAGGAACTTGACCTTGTGCTTGACACTGCCGTACTTCAGGACCTTGCCGATCTTCTTCATGCGCTGATAGTCCGGGCTCTCCTCCTTGATCAGGAAGTAGATATCGTTCTTTTTGACCGCATCCGTCGTCTGCAGATAGCGGAACATATGCTCCCCGTTATCCCCGGCCACATGCGGACGGTCCGCCAGGATCCAGATCGGCTTCTTCGAGAAGATCCGGTCAAGATGATAGAGGATCCGGTACCCGGCGACCGCGTATCTTTTTCTATGGATCAGGTACTTCAGGAATTCGATCTCATTCTTGCGGTACCGTTTCTTCGTGTATTCGTGCATGGAGAGCGTGCCGCCCCGGTTGGTGACGATGATCCCGTTTCTGCTGAAATAGGAAAACGGCGCCTTATCTACGAAACCCGAGTAGTTTCCCCATCTCGGGGCCAGCTGGAACGTTCTCCCGAGATCATCCTCGACAAAGAACATATAGGACTGCCCGGTCCGGACCGGTACGGTCACCTCGAACCGGCGGCCCTCATAATAGACCTCGCCGTCAAGCCCCACCCGGTTAAAGGGCGGGAACGGGATCATATCGATGTACTTGCGTTTGCCTTTGGAGGATGTGATAAAGATCTTGTATCTGTCACCGAGCAGGTGCAGCTCGGTACGGCCGCGGAAGGTGATCATTCCGTCTGCGATCTCTATGATGTCGACCTTGAACTGGCGGCTTCCCAGCGTACAGATCTGCGTATCCCCAAGCATGAGCTGGCCTGCGTCCATCATCGTGCATTCCGGCAGGATCGGCTTGCCGTGCTTCATGTCGAGGAGACAGAGCTTGCCAAGAAAGCCCATCCGCCTTTTGGCCATGATGTTCTCATCATCGATATACGGCAGCAGCTGTCTGACCGCCTCAGCGGAACCGTGTTTATCCAGCTCTCTTCGGAACATGCCCACTATGATGGTCTGCAGAAAATCCTCAACACAGCCATACCGCTCGATGGAAAAGTCGATCGCGGACTGCATCACTTCCGGGATGACCGCATAGTCAAAGAAGGACGGATGGTTGTGGATCAGGTGGAAGGCATCATAGTTGAGCCGGACATAGCCCCGGTCCGCAAGCGCTGCCTTCCAGCAGACGCCGCAGGCTCTCATGTCTCCCGGAAGGAGTTCTTTCAGGGGATCCTGCAGCACGCTCCTCGCGATGACCACGCCGCGGGGATAGACCGGCAGCTCTGATTCCGCGAAGATGGACATCCGGACGGATTCTTCACGTCCGGCCCTCTCCTCTTTCGGAGCGATGACCTCATAGACCCCGCTGGTATGGTTCGACAGCTCTCCCAGCAGCTTGCGAAGACCCTCTCCATAGAACATATCGCCTGCCTCTATCGCCGCGACATATTCGCCCCGGACGGTCTCCTCGAGCTGATCCTCTGTCGCCACATCCACCGCGCATCCGCGGGAAGCCTCCTTCACGAGCCTCTCCGCCTCCGGATTTGCCTGCGGAAATGCAACGACGACCTGGATCTGATCCCCGGTGCCGTATTCTTTATAAAAGCTGTTCAATGTGTCTTTGATGTAATCGTGGAACGATGGCTTCTCCGGATCGCTTACGATGAGTACGCTGAGAAGCGGCATTTTCCTCGAAACATCAAGGCTTTTGTGATTCTCCATAGGTTCTCTGCTCCTTGGCTCTGTTACAAAAACATAGTTGTCAAAATTATATCATACCCGGTTCAGACCGTCAATTTGACGTCATCCGGATCTTCCTTATCCTTCGCGTTCCTCTTCGATCCCGCAGACGGCTTCATAGACCCTCTGGCAGTTGTTTCTGTCCGTGTAGGCGAAGAACCGTTCCACCCGGCCCAGATAATCCTCCTTCATCTGCGCGTCATGCTCCATATACCAGATCAGCTCGTCCACCGTCTGCTCTACGGTGGTCGTCACCGGACCGAATCCATCTTCCCGGTAATTGAAGTATCCTTTGCCCCAGGAATGGTTCCTGTGAAATGATTCTTCATCGAACTGGGAGTAGATCAGAGGCTTTTTGAGGTAGGCGAAGTCAAACGCCACGCTGGAGAAATCCGTGACCATGATCGCGCTCTCCCGGAATACCGTCTGATAGTCCGCGACGCCTTTGCCGATCGTGATCCTGCGGCTTGCGGTGAAGTCCGGATATTGCCTCTCGAACACGGGATGCAGATAGAAGGATCCGGTATACCCAAATTTCTCCATGGCGGTGAGCAGACGCTCATCGTGGATCAGAGCGTCGTAGAAGAGGAAATAGTCCGAGTCTTTGAATCGGGACACGTATTCCCGTTCGGAAGACCGGTATTCCATCACTCCCTGCAGCTGCCTCCTCCAGGTCGGCAGGATGACGATCTCTTTTTTTCGTTCATCATAGAGATTGTCGAACCTCGGAAGACCGGTCAGTTTTACTTCTCTCTCTGTGTATGCGTAATTTCCGTGCAGGACGCCCTCGTACTCCGGCCGGCTGGTGGACACGAGGATCCGGATATTCAGCCGGTAGCGGTTGAGGAATTCACTCTGATCGTTGTGGGAGACCCCGTGTCTCAAATAGACGAAGCTGAATCTCCGGAGATCCCGGTAGAACGGACCCGTTTTGCCGAGCGGATTCGTCATCAGATCATTGAAGGCGGCACACATGACCACCTCGGCTCCGAGATGCTTCACCTTGTGCCTCAGGCTGCCGTACTTCAGCACCTTCCCGATCTTTTTCAGGCGTGCGTAATCCGGACTGTCTTCCCGGAGCACGAAGTAGATGTTCTTACGACGGGCCGCCTCCGTTCCCTGCAGGAAGCGGAACATGTGCTCCCCGTTGTCCCCGGCGATGTGCGGCCGGTCCGCCACGAGCCAGGTGGGTTTCCTGCTAAAAAGCCGGTCCAGATAATAAAGCATCCGGTAGGCGATCACGAAGTGGAGTTTCCTGCGGATCAGCTCCCTGATATAGGTCCGCTCGCACTTCAGATGGGCTCCTCTGGAGTATTTGCTGACCCAGAACATCCCCTTCTTATACTGAACGATGTAATCCTTCGTATGAAAATAGGACATACCGACATTGTTGACGACCTTGGCGAATTCCCCCATCCTCGGCCAGATGGTCAGCTGGCGTTTCGTGCTGTCCTCCAGCACGAACGAGATCCTAAGTCCGGAACGGACCGGTACCTCCGCCGTGAACTGTTTCGGACGATAATAGATCCTGCCATCCGGACCGGGCCGGTCAAACGGCGGGAAGTCCGCCATCTCGATCGGGATCCGTTCCTTCTTCTCCGTCTCTATGTAGAAGGTATAGGCTTCTCCGAGCAGATGAACGCTGGACCGTCCCTGAAAGATGATCTTCCCGTCCCGGATCTCACAGATATCCACTTTGAAGATCATCTTATCCAGAGAGAACAGCTCATTTCCGTTCACAGTGAGTTTCTTCTGGTCGGTCACCCGGAGCATCTCCGGCAGCTTATCCCCGGCCTTAAGCCCGAAGAGATAAAC
>JAFRLD010000101.1 GCA_017431395.1 Bacillota bacterium
AATCGCTCGATATCCAGCACGGGATCCCTTACATGGGCGTCTCGAAGGTCCGCGCAGGCGGATACGAAGACTGCGAGGAGAGCGATCTCATCATCGTCACCGCAGGAAGAAACCGGAGGGTAGGAGAGACCCGTCTCGACATGATCGCCGACAACATCGACATCATCCGAGACGTCGCCAATAAGATCAAACCTTACTACAGCCACGGGCCGATCATCATCGTATCGAACCCGGTGGATATTTTGACCTGGGAGTGTGACCGGATCATGGGCCTGCCGAACGGACACGTCTTCGGCACAGGCTGCATCCTGGACACATCCAGACTGATCCGGAGCATCGCCCGCTACACGCATCTTAAGATCGAAGCCATCAAGTGCAACGTAGTAGGGGAGCACGGCGATTCCCAGTTCCCGGTCTGGTCAAGGCTTGCCATCGCGGGCGTTCCGATGGACGAATACTGCGAGAACGTAGGCCTCGCCTGGGGCGAGCGCGAGAAGAACATGCTCTATAACTACGTCCGTGACATGGGCGCGCACATCATCGCGGCTAAGGGCAAGACGCACTACGGCATCGCCACCTGCGTATGCTCCATCGCGGACGCGGTCCTTAACCAAAGGCTGACCATCGCACCGGTCACCAGCCCGCTCCAGGGAGAATACGGCATCGAAGGGGTCTCCCTCAGCGTCCCGTCCATCATCGGGGTCAACGGGGTGGAGCACCGCCTGGAGGAACACTGGACCGAAGAAGAATACGAGAAATTAAAAAAGAGCGCCGCTCAGGTCGAGGCGGCGATCAAGACGATTCCGGCACCAGCCGGGAAGTAAACAAATAGTAGAGACAGCAAGGCCGGACTTAGATCCGGCCGATTTTTACTATTCATATATCTTTCATTCTTCTAAGATAATATAGTGTGAGAAAACCCCCAATGATGAGCAGGGCATATCCGCTCTTAGGGTTGCTCACCTGGAAGTATCCTGTGATGAAGCAGATGCCGGTGATGGCGATGACCATCCCGAACGCAGCCGCCAATATAATAAATAATCGTTTGCCGTAATTCATGCTGTGCCTCCTGAAGTTCTTACTAAGCCAAGTGTAACAAATTTGAACCGGTTACACAAGGAATCCTTATAATACGGGATGCATTCATGCAATTATTATAATGTACAAAGTATACAAAAACTATATTTATTGTCACAAAACCCTCTTACCTATGGTATAATACCAATCACGCTGACATAACGCAGCGTAGCTTTTTATGAGAAGAGATTATTATGAAGCAAGACTACATTTACTGCATATACTGTGATACAATGAAAACCGACACCATCGCACGCCTGATCGAGGAGGTCCTTCAGGTGCGATGCATCAGCCCGAAGATCGTCCAGCGTTACTGGAAAAAAGGCGAGTGCACGCACCGGGTCCATGATTACCTGCCTGGTTATCTTTTCATGTACGCAGAAGAGCCGGTACCGTCGGTTCGTGACGTGCTCCGTTTCCCCGGGGTCCATCGGGTCCTGGGAGAGCAGGAGGACGGTCATGTGCTGTCCGGAGCCGATCTGGCGTTCGCCCGGATGCTTTCGGATATGGACGGGACCCTCGGTATCATGAAGGCTCTGCAGGAAGGGGACAAGGTCCATCTGGCGGACGGGCTCTACCACGGTTTTTCCGGGGAGATCCTGAAGCTCGACCGTCGCAAAGGCCGTGCCCAGATCCGCTTCACCTTCGACGGCAGCATCCAGAACGTCTGGGTCGGCTATGATCTGATCAAGCCGGATGAGGCGCAGCCTGAGAAGGCTCAGGAAGAAGCGAAGGAAGCGTAAAAGAAGCGTAGAAGAAGGCGGAGACTCTGCACCAGCGGGATTTGCGGGCAGGGGCGAAACCGGAGCATAGCGGTACACCACTTGGAACAGCGGAAGGGGCTGGGCCTGGTGGTCTGCGCGCTTTTTTAAGGAGGTATTTAGAGTGTTTAAGAGAATGCAAAGGCTGGTCCTGCCTTTGTTGATACTGATCCTGATCGGTACAGCCTTTGCATACGCAGAGGAAGACGGGAGCAAAGACGTAGCAAATCTGAATATAACGATCGAGCAGCCGGTGGACCTGAGATGCGTCTATAGCGAGGGTCATTTATACGATGCCGTCCGGATCGATGGCAAGTCACTCGAGGAGTGGAGCGATATATGGCACCTTTCGCTGGACATTAAAGCAGTGACGAAAGGTCCGGGGGAAGGCGCCGTCACGGTCAAAGGCATCAACGACTACACGGGCGAGGTGACCATCCCGGCAGAATTCAAGTTCAAGCCGACGAAAGATGAGATTTGGGATCAGTTGAACTTAAAAGTTGTCAATAATGATCAAAATGTCCCTTATACGGGGAAGACACGGGACCCCGTCAATAAATGGTGTATGGATCTTTTTGATTACAGGGACAAGCTCCCGGAGTATTGCGGAAGCAAATC
>JAFRLD010000012.1 GCA_017431395.1 Bacillota bacterium
AGATCTATTACATCTGCATGGAATTCCTGATGGGACAGTCATTAAAGAACAATCTCTACAATCTGGAAGAAACACAGATGGTGGAGGAGATCCTCAGCACGCGGGGGATGAGCCTCGAACAGCTTTATGACGAAGAGCCGGACGCAGGTCTCGGCAATGGCGGCCTCGGAAGACTCGCCGCCTGCTACCTGGCAGCGCTCACAACACAAGGGTATGACATCACCGGATTCAGCCTGCGGTATGAATACGGTCTGTTCCGCCAGCATCTGGTGGATGGATGGCAGGCGGAGATGCCGGACAACTGGCTCCCCGGCGGCCGTGTATGGTTGAACGCCAGAGAGGATGAGACGTTCAAGGTCGGTTTTTATGGGAACTACCATGAATACTGGACGGAGAAGGGGCTGGTCAGCGAGACCAGAAATCAGGAGGTCGTAGAGGCGGTGCCTTATGATATGTATATCAGCGGCGCGGACACGGAGGCTGTGGGTAAGCTGCGGCTCTGGAGAGCCCGCGACTCCGAGGGCTTCGATATGGCATCCTTCAACAGCGGAGATTTCACCAAGGCGGCTCAGCGCAACAACAAAGCGGAACTGATCACGAAGGTCCTGTATCCGGCGGACAATATCGAAGAAGGTAAGGAACTGCGGCTGAAGCAGCAGTACTTCATGGTCTCAGCCAGCTGCCAGAACATCCTGCGGGACCATTTCCGTCTGCACCGGACCCTGGACAACATGGCGGACAAGGTCTCGATCCACATCAATGATACACACCCGGCGCTCTGCATTCCGGAAATGATGCGGCTCATGATCGATGAGTACGGCTATGATTGGGACCGCGCCTGGGAGATCGTCAAGAATACCGTTTCCTACACGAACCACACGGTCCTGGCGGAGGCGCTGGAGAAGTGGAAGAGCGAACTCGTCCGGCTGATGATGCCCCGTATCTATGTGATCCTGGAGGAGATCGACCGTCGTTTCCGCATCGAAATGGAAGCGAAGTTCCCTGGCGATTATGGCAAGATCAATTACATGTCCTTCATCGATAAGAACGAAGTATGGATGGCGAACCTGTCCGTGATCGGATCCCACCACATCAACGGTGTATCCGGGCTTCATTCCGAGATCCTGAAGGATGATGTATTCCACGACTTTTATCTGGCCTGGCCGGAGAAGTTCACCAACGTGACCAACGGGATCGCCTATCGGCGCTGGCTGTGCCAGTCCAATCCGGGGCTCGCGAAGCTGCTCGATGAGACCATCGGACCGGAGTATGCCAAAGACTGGACCAAGCTTGCGGAATTTGCCCGGTTCAGAGAAGACAAGAGCGTCATCGAACGACTCCATCAGGTAAAACGGGAGAACAAAGTCCGCTTCGCCGAGTACGTGAAGAAGGAGAGCGGCGTGGAGCTGGATCCGGATGCCACCTTCATCACGCAGGCTAAGAGACTGCACGAGTACAAGCGGCAGCTCCTGAATGCTCTGCATATCATCACGAGGTACAATCAGCTGAAAGAGGATCCTGACATGCAGGTACAGCCGGAGGTCTACCTGTTCGGGGCCAAGGCTGCGCCGAACTACTTCGTCGCGAAAGACGTGATCCAGCTGATCTACCATATTGGAGAAGAGATCCGCAAAGACCCTGTGATCTCGAAGAAGCTGCAGGTCCTCTTCCTGGAGAACTATCGCGTCTCCATGGCAGAGAAGCTCATGCCGGCAACGGATATTTCCGAGCAGATCTCCCTGGCCGGCAAGGAAGCCAGCGGCACAGGCAATATGAAGATGATGATCAACGGTGCGGTCACCATCGGCACCATGGACGGAGCGAATGTCGAAATGTATGAAGCGGTCGGCGAAGACAATATCTTCATCTTCGGACAGCGGGCTGACGAAGTGGAAGCTCATCTGAGAGAAGGCTATGACAGCCGTCAGTATTACCAGACCGACCGCGAGCTGAAGGCGGCGGTAGATCGTCTGGACCGTGGATTCAACGGACATTCCTTCGATTACATCAAGGATTATCTCCTGAAGCCGACCTACAGTATCGCTGACCCGTACATGTGCCTCTATGATTATGAGGATTACTGCCGTGCCCATGAGGATATTCGACAGGCTTATGCGGACCCGGCTCGCTGGGGCGGCATATCGATCATGAATATCGCGAAGGCGGAGCGGTTCGCAGCAGACAGAGCGGTCATCGAATACGCCGACCGTATCTGGAATACGGAGCCTGTGGTAAAGAGCAAGTAACAGGCAGAAGGAGCGAACGATGGATATCCGACAGGTTGGAGACATTCTGGATCAGCTGGCAGAGGAACTGCCGGAGGAGTTCTACCGGGAACTGAATGGCGGCATCCTGCTGGTGCCAGAGGCCAAGCCAAGCCCTCATGGACCGGATCTCATGATCATGGGAGAATACATACGGTCGAATCTGGGCCGGATGATCAAGATCTATTACGGCTCCTTCGAGCGAATGTACAGCTGGATGGATGAGGAGCAGCTCACTGAGCAGCTGCGGGAAGTGCTGCGGCACGAATTCACCCATCACATCGAGTCTCTGGCCGGAGAGCGGGGCCTCGAGATCAAGGATGAACAACAGATCCGGGATTATATGGAGCGGCACGCACGGAG
>JAFRLD010000102.1 GCA_017431395.1 Bacillota bacterium
ACGAGATGAGCAACGCACTGATAGCTATAGACAAGAGCGGATCCTTCAGGGTCTGCGCGAGCATAACGACGGACCTGGTGCAGGAGGCGGCGAAGATCCATGATACCACCCCGACCGCTACGGCGGGACTTGGACGCGTACTGACCGCGGCTGGTATGATGGGGATCCTCATGAAGGATGAGGGAAGCAAGCTGACCGTGAATTTCAAAGGGGAAGGCCCCGCGAAACAGATCCTGGCGACCGCCTATGCGGACGGACGGGTAAAAGGATATATTGCCAATCCATATGTGGACCTGCCTTTGACCGAAGCCGGGAAACTGGATGTCGGCGGATCGCTGGGTATAGGAGAGCTTTCCGTGATCCGGGACCTGGGGCTAAAAGAGCCCTATATGGGAACGATCGCCCTGGTGAACGGGGAGATCGCGGAAGATCTGACGGCGTATTTCTTCATCTCGGAACAAAAGAATACATCGGTGGCACTCGGCGTGAAGATCGAACGGGATCTGACGGTCGGAGCCGCCGGGGGAATGATCATCCAGATGCTGCCGGATGCGGATGAGGGCGCGGTCGATGCGCTGGAAGAGATGATCGGACAGATGGAGCCGATCACGACGACGATCAGCCGGCTTCAGGAATCGCGCAAAGGCTGGACGGACACGGCTCTGGTCCGCGCGATGGTAGCGGAGATCTTCAGCGGTCTGCCGGAGGAATACGAAATCAAGATCCTGGAGGAGCGGGAGATCAAATGGGACTGCGACTGCAGCCGGGAACGGATCGAGCAGGCGCTGATGACCATCGGTGAAGAGGATCTGCAGCAGATCCTGGACGAAGACGGACAGGCCGAGCTGCAGTGCCAATTCTGCCTGAAGAAATACCAGTTTGACAGGCCGCAGCTGCAGGCGATCCTGGACAGCATCAGCAAATAACAGTAGCGAATAATAAGGGAAATGTGAGGAATATATGAAAGAGGTTATGATCCGGATCAAGGGGAAACAGGTATCCAAAGATTCCGGTGAAGATGAAATGGAATTCATGACAGAAGGGAAGCTGTACCGGAGAAAAGGGACAGTTTACTTGCTGTACGAAGAAACAGAGCTTTCCGGTGTGCCGGGGTGCAAGACCCGTCTGCGTCTGCGGGATGGAGAGATCCAGATGAAGCGGATCGGAGAAGGGGCCGGCATCGGGAACGAGATCCTGTTCGAACAGGGAAAACGCTATACGGGCTATTATGATACACCTTTTGGCCCGATCCCGATCGAAGTGCTGACGAACTATGTGAACAGCAGCATTACAGAAGACGGGAGCGGTGACATCGATATCGATTATGAGATCAGTCTGAAAGGACTGATGGAAGGCCGCAACACATTGAACATCACACTTATGTAATATAATCTGAAGCTTCATTAAAGATGGGAGGGAAGAAACATGTCAAAAGTCGGATTCAGCGCGGAGAAATACATCGAGGAGCAGTCAAAGTACATCCTGGAGAGGATCGAAAGTGGCGGAAGTCAGCGGCTGTATCTGGAATTTGGCGGCAAGCTCGTTCAGGACAAGCATGCGATGCGGGTCCTTCCCGGATTTGATGAAAATGCGAAGATCAAGCTTTTGCAGAGGATGAAGGATCAGGCGGAGATCATCATCTGCGTATACTCAGGGGACATTGAGACCCATAAGACCAGACAGGATTTCGGGATCACATATGACCTGGAGGTCCTGCGGCTGATCGATGTGTTCCGCAAATACGATCTGCAGATCAACAGCGTGGTAGTGACCAGATATGAGGATGACATGCCATCCGTGGATAAGTTCATCAACCGGCTGGAACATCGGGGGATCCGGACATACCGGCACAGGTTCACCAAAGGATACCCGACGGACGTCGAAACGATCGTCAGCGATGCCGGCTACGGGGCGAATCCTTATATCGAGGTGACCAAGCCTTTGATCGTCGTGACTGGCCCGGGCGGTGGCAGCGGCAAGCTGGCGACCAGCCTTTCCCAGCTCTACCATGAATTCCGCCAGGGGAGGAAGGCGCGTTATGCGAAGTTCGAGACCTTCCCGATCTGGAACATCCCGCTCAAGCATCCGGTCAACGTAGCGTATGAAGCGGCGACGGCGGACCTTAGGGATGTAAACATGATCGACTCCTTCCATCTGGAAGCTTATGGCGAAATGGCGGTCAACTACAACCGTGATCTGGAAGTGTTCCCGGTGGTGAAGAGGATCATCGAGAAGATCACCGGTGAAGAATCCGAATACAAATCACCGACGGATATGGGCGTCAACCGGTGCGGCTTCGGGATCATTGATGACGAAGTCTGCCGTGAGGCGGCCTGTCAGGAGGTCATCCGCAGATACCTGATCGCGGAGGTGGACTATAAAAAAGGTAAGATCGAGAACAATATCCTGGAGCGGTGCAAGCTGCTGATGGATGAGCTTGATCTGACCGAGATCGACCGGCCGGTGGTCCTTCCGGCAAGGGACTACGCCGAGGTGAAGCGCTCTCAGAATGAACGGTATGCGAATGTGGTCGTGATGGCTATGCAGATGCCGGACGGAAGCATCATTACCGGCAGGAGCTCCCGCCGGATGGTCGCAGCAGCGGCTGCCGTTCTGAATGCGGCGAAGAAGCTCTGCGGCATGGCGGACCAGCTTTTGCTGATCTCGCCCAACATCCTTGAGCGGATCCAGGAGCTTAAGACCGATGTGCTGCGGGCGGACAAGTCCAGCTTGAACCTGGAGGAGGTCCTGACCGCGCTTACGATCTCTGCCGAGACCAATCCGTCTGCGGAGATGGCGCTTGGCAAGCTGAAGGAACTGCGCGGCTGCAAGGCGCATTGTACCGCGATCCTGAGTGACAAGGACGAGAGCACACTGAAGTCTATGGGCATCGATGTCACCAGCGATCCGGAGTATGTGACCAACAACTTATACGATAATTAATTAAGAAAGGATGAATACGACTAGCGGCAAGCCGATCAGACTTCGGCCTGCGGTCTCGTCTTCTCGGGCCGCTAAAGCATAAGGAGTTTCATCGACTCGCTGCGCTCGTCGTGACAACTCCATTATGTACGCAAGATACTTCGTGCTCTTCGCCATGCTCTTCACGGGATGGTTCCTGCGCAAGATCAATTTCATAGATGACCGGATGAACCACAGCATCAACAAGCTGGTCGTTTACTTCGCGTATCCGTGCATGATCGTGCATAATATCGGGACCCTGGAAATGACCCGGTCCGTGATCACGGATTTTCTGATCATGTTTGTGATGAGTTTGGTCCTTTTCTATATTTACGGGTTCGTGAGCTGGTCGTACGCGAAGCTCAGGAAGTATCCGGAGGACATTTCCAACGTGGCGGAGTTCGCCATGTCCATGCCGAACGACGGGTTCATGGGGTTTCCGGTAGCATTGCTGTTTTTCGGTGAGACCGGGCTGCTGCTCATGCTGGCACATAATGCGGCTATGAACATTTTCACGTTCACTTATGGGATCCGGCTGATGCGGAGAAGACAGAGCAGGCCGAAGGCCGGAACGCCGCGTGCCTGGATCCGTGTTATGCGGGCCACGCTGAAGTTCCTGCTGAATCCGAACATTCTGGCATTGATGATCGGGTTCGCGGTCAGCCTGTTTGGCGCGGGCCTTCCGCAGGCGGTGGATGATTACCTGCTGTATCTTGGGGGCGTTTCGACGCCGATGGCGATGATCTTTATCGGGTCGAGCCTGACCAATTATAATTTTCTTGAAACGATCCGGGACCTGCGCGTTCTGGACTGCGTGCTGATGAAGCTTTTGTGGCTTCCGGCGCTGACCTTTGGCCTGGTGTATTTCCTGCCGGTACCGGGGATCATCAAGTGCTGCGTGGTGCTCGGGATCGCATTCCCGACAGCGGCGACGGTCTCCATGCTGGCAGAGCAGGAAGGCCAGTCGGTGGGGATGGCGAGCCGGACACTGTTCATCAGCACGGTGGCATCGATCGTGACGGTGCCGCTGACTGTAAAACTGCTTACGTATGTGTTTTTATAAACTATGGAGGTGACTAGGAAGAATGGATATCAATGTAAACATCGAAGGTCTGGATCTGGAACAGTCAGAAATCGAAGCTCTGCGGCCGGAGGCAGCTGCGGCGCTGGACAAGCTTTGGTCCGGAGAGATGGACATGACCGGATGGGTCAAGGCTCCCATTGAACAGGACGAAGAAGAACTGAAATATCTGCTGGATGTGGCAGACATCGTTCGCTTAGAGGCGGAGCTGATGGTGGTGCTGGGGATCGGCGGATCCTACATGGGTGCGAAGGCGGCGATCGAGGCATTGCCGAAGCAGGAACACGGGATCGAAGTGAAGTTTCTGGGAATCAACTTCTGCACGGATTATTACCGGGAGATCATAGAAGACGTCAAACGAAAGAATACGATTCTGTGCGTCATTTCCAAGTCCGGCAACACTATGGAGATCCAGGCGGCGCTCGAGGTGCTCCGTCCGATCATGGAACAGAAATATGGCAGCAAGGAAGAAGCTGCGAAGCGGATCATCGCGGTCACGGATGAGAAGAGCGGTCGGCTCCGTGAGGAAGTGAACGAGATGGGCTACACGAACTTCCCGGTCCCGGGCAATATCGGAGGAAGATATTCCATGATGACGCCGGCGGGACTCCTGCCGATCGCGGTCAGCGGGATCGATGTGCGGGAGCTGCTGCGAGGAGCTGCGGCTGCGGCGACGTCTCCGCTGTGGGATACCACCGGAACGGATTATGCCATCGGGCGTTACATCATGCATGAGAAAAAAGGCAAGGCGGTAGATGTCACCTGCTTCAACCACTCGCGCCTGGCCTATTTCGGAGAGTGGATGAAACAGCTCTTCGGCGAAAGCGAAGGCAAAGAGGGCAAAGGTCTTTGGCCGGCGACGCTCCAGTTCTCCACCGATCTGCACTCGATGGGACAGTTCCTTCAGGAAGGCAGCCGCATATTCCTCGAAACCATGCTGATCATCGATGGATGCCAGGATGAGATCGTGATCCCGGCGGGAACCTTCAAAGGGATGACCATCGAAGAGATGAACGACATCATGGTAGAGGGAGTCATCAAGGCACACAGAAGTGCCGGCAACCCGCTCATCGAGATCCACGTTCCGGAGCTGACCCCGTACTACTTCGGCCAGCTGGTCTATTTCATGGAAACGAGCTGCGCGATCACCGGGATCCTGATGGGTGTGAACCCGTTCGATCAGCCGGGCGTAGAGCAGTACAAGGCAGAGATGCGAAAACTCTGCGGTTTGGACGGCAAATAATGCAAAAAAAAGAGACAATCCTAAAAAAGTGAGGGAAAGCGGTTCACAAAGGGTTCGTTTCGATATATAATGATACTATAGTTTTGTTAAATATATAACAATATTTATTAATTAATGGAGGGTACAATTATGAAGAAAATTGGCGTAATGGGCACAGGCACAATGGGCTCCGGCATCATTCAGGTCTGTGCAGCAGCAGGTTATGACGTAATCATCAGAAGCAGCAAGCAGGAATACATCGACGGCGCTTTGGCTAAAATCGACAAGAACCTGACCAAGATGGTTTCCAGAGAGAAGATCACCGAGGAAGATAAGGCCGCTACACTGGGCAGAATCTCCGGTGGCACCACATTCGACGTTCTGGCTGACTGCGATCTGATCATTGAGTCATCCACAGAGAATATGGACAAGAAGAAGGAACTGTTCGCAGAGCTGGATAAGGTCTGCAAGGACAATGCGATCCTGGCAACCAACACTTCTGCACTCTCCATCACAGAGATCGCAGCAGTAACTTCCAGACCGGCACAGGTCATCGGCATGCACTTCTTCAATCCGGTTCCGGCTATGAAGCTGGTCGAGGTCGTTAAGGGCATCGCTACCTCCGATGAGGTCAAGGATGCAGTCATCGCTACAACAGAGAGCCTGAAGAAGACTCCGGTCGAGGTTGCTGAGGCTCCTGGATTCGTTGTCAACAGAGTTCTGATCCCGATGATCAATGAGGCAGTCGGCATCCTGGCAGACGGCGTTGCTTCCGCAGAGGGCATCGACACCGCTATGAAGCTTGGCGCTAACCACCCGATGGGCCCCCTCGCTCTGGGCGATCTGATCGGACTGGATGTTTGCCTGGCAATCATGGAGACCCTGTTCACTGAGTACGGTGATCCGAAGTACAGACCGAATCCGCTGCTCAGGAAGATGGTCAGAGCAGGCAAGCTGGGCATGAAGACCGGCGAAGGATTCTTCGATTACAGCAAATAAACCTCTCGGGCGAAGGCCTGAATAGATCCTGAAACGACAGAGCTGCTGCATTTTTGCGGCAGCTCTTTTTTACTGGAAATAATTGACAAAAGCTGGGCAGGCATGTATACTATGAATCGTGATTGGAGTCGAACAGTGGTACAAAATCAATGATACCGTGACTGCCCTGTTCAACGGGGAGGATCTTCCTGAGATCCAGCGGATCCTCATGGATGGGATATGGTCGCTGGTTCCCTATGACCAGGCGATGTTCTATATGATCAGGGAGTATAAGGGCCTGTTGCGTCTGTCATCGCCTTATAGCGTCAATGTATCTTCCGCGTTTGCGGAAGAATATGAAGAGCGGCGCTTTGGTAAGAACATCATGGCGGATGCATTCCTGCCCCTTACAATAGTCCTCCGGATCGGGAGGGACTGCGATGGCCTGATTCCGCCCGGGATGAACGGCGACAGCCTGATTCCGCCCGGGATGGAACAGGGGGTCCGCACCCTTGTTGCCGGGAAGCGGCGTGCCACAGCGGAGGTGACGCTTTTTCGCGCAAAGGCTGGAGGGCCCTTTACCGAGAACGAACTGGAAATTCTGAGAGTCCTGGCGAGGCATCTGGAAGCCTGCATGAAGCGAGACCCTCTATATGCATACGAACGGGAGCAGAATCATGAACTGCAGCTTCGGCAGCAACTGCGGTATATGGCCATGACGGAAGCGGAGATCGAGATCGTGTTGCTCGCTGCAGCAGGAATGACGAATGAGCAGATCGCTGAGCTGAAACAGATCGCGCTGACCACGGTCAAGAAACATCTGAGCCGGGTCTATAACAAGATGGGCGTGCCAGGAAGAGTTCAGCTTCAGTACGAGATTTACCGGATGCGGAGAGAAATGTGAGCACGAGGGATGCCCGGCGAACGGGAAGTGGTCACAACACGTTGCAGTATATAGTTCGCTGGGTAGTACGTTCGTACTACCTTTCGGCGCATAAATGGGATGTAAACTCAAAAAAGGAGTACAAACGTACTACCCTGAAGACATCAATATCAGTACGCCGGGAGGTGTGAAAGTTGGCGGCAGCGAATACGCCGGACGCAGGGACGCCTGACGGGAGAAGGAGTGAGCAATGAGCGGAATAGCAGAATTTCTTATAGCACACGCACAGGAACAGCCGGTATCATTTCATATGCCGGGCCACAAGGGGTCGGCCCTATACCGCAGGTTCGGGTATGGGGAGTTCCTGGACCGGTTCTTTGACTGTGATATCACGGAGATCCC
>JAFRLD010000103.1 GCA_017431395.1 Bacillota bacterium
GCGGAGCTGATCCGGGACAGCATCGGCATCCCCATCACAGAGCGGGACGGGTCTATACGCCCTGCTGGTTTCGGGGATATAGCGGTGCTTTCCAGAGGCGGCAGCGCCATCCCGGAGATCGAACGTTATCTGAACAATGAGGGGATCCCGGCGTTCGGAGAGACGGCGGGGGGATATTATGAGACCGTGGAGATCCAGGTCTTCCTGAACCTGCTTCGCATCGTCAGCAATATAGACCAGGACGTGCCGCTGATCAGCGCGATGAGCAGCATCGTGTTCGATTTCACCCCTGCGGAGCTCGCTACGATCCGGATCGAATGCCGGGAGGGCAGCTTCTATCAGGCGGTCCGTCGATACGCGGAAACAGGAAGCGATGCGCTGATCCGGGATAGGATCGTCCAGATGATCCAGACGATCGAGCTCTGGAGGGAGATCGCGAGGACGCTTCCGCTGGATG
The DNA here is from genome assembly GCA_017431395.1 of Bacillota bacterium. Classification (GTDB taxonomy): domain Bacteria; phylum Bacillota; class Clostridia; order Peptostreptococcales; family Anaerovoracaceae; genus Lentihominibacter. The sequence continues at coordinate 458 of JAFRLD010000103.1, forward strand.
AGCTGATCCGGCGTTTGATGTACGAAACAGGATATTATGACTACTGCAGCGGGCTTCCGGCCGGAGAGCAGAGGATCTCGAATCTTAGGCTTTTGCAGGAAAAGGCGGCCGCTTATGAAGAGACGAGCTATCTGGGACTCTACGGATTTTTGTCCTACGTGGAGGCGATGCGAAAGACCAACCAGAAGGTCGCGGAAGCCAAGCTGGTCGGTGAAGGCCGCGACGTGGTCCACGTGATGACCGTGCACAAGAGCAAAGGTCTGGAGTTCCCGGTCGTGATCCTGGTGGGAGCCGGGAAAGAGATCAGAGGGCCTGGTTTAGGCAAGAGCATCTGCATGCACAAGGATTTCACGGTGGCGCTTCCGGAGATCCATCCGGACCAGCACTGGCGCCGCAAAACACTGCTTCAGAAGGCCATCGACGGCAAGATGCGCCGCGAAGGGCTGGAGGAGGAGATCCGGATCCTTTATGTGGCTCTGACGAGGCCCATGGAACGGCTTATGATCGTCGGAGCGGCCAAGAGTGCTGAGAAGCTGCCGCACTTTTTGGGGAAGGGGTCTTTCCTCGATATGCTCTACCCGGTGCTTGCGGAGATGGCGGAGGAGGATCCCGCGGCGGCAGAGATCGTGCTGCATGAACCTGGTGCCAAAGCTGGTCCTCCGGCAGAAGAGCCGGCCGAGGCCGCAGCAGAACCGGAAGAAGCGGAGGCAGCTGAAGGCCCTGCAGCAGAACGCCAGAGCCTCGATCCGAAGGAACTAGACCGCAGGCTCCGTTTCCGCTATGCGCACGAAGCAGGCCAGCTGGTGCGGAGCAAGTACTCCGTGACCATGCTGAATAAGCGTAGGGACGGGGCAGCAGATCCGGCAGAGCCTCAGATCCCAGTGCTTCGCAGGCTCCGTCCGGAGCAGGAGGAGCACCGGCTCAGCGCGGCGGAGATCGGTACGGCCATGCATACCTGTATGGAACGGATCGATTTCGCCAGGGCACTTGTCGAGGGCCTGCCTTACATCCGCACATTCGCTGCGTCCCTGCATGAGAAGGGCGTCCTCACAGATGAGGAGTTCGAGGTCATACGTCCGGAGGACATCGACGCGTTCTTCCGGGAGGAGACCGGCGCCCGTGCGGCCAGGGCAGACAGGCTTTACCGGGAGAAGGAGTTTATCCTTCATAAGGAGGTCGACGGAGTGCCGAC
>JAFRLD010000104.1 GCA_017431395.1 Bacillota bacterium
AGGAAGAAGTCGAAGTCAAGAACCAGGCGGAAACTCTGATCTATGAGACAGAGAAGAACGTCAAGGAACTGGATCAGGCGCTCTCCGAAGACGAGAAGAACGACATCAATGCCGCGAAGGATGCGCTCCAGAGTGCTCTGAACGCAGGTAACATCGAAGACATCAAAGCAAAGACAGAAGCCCTGACTGAGAAGTTCCACACGATCTCAGCCAAGATGTACCAGCAGGCCCAGCAGGCAGCCGGCGGACAGGCAGGTCCTGGCCCTGACATGAGCGGCATGGGCGGCATGGGAGCAGGCCCTGACATGGGCGCTGGCCCGCAGGCCGGTCCGGCAGACGACAATGTCGTCGATGCTGATTTCGAAGTCGTCGATGACGATGAGAAGACCGAGTAAGTCGGCTGAGTAAGTTTGGCCACTTGCGGCAAAATACTACTGGCAAAGGACGCAGGGGGCCCGGTTTCCGACCGGCCTCCTGTAAGCGTAAATAAAAATGGCAGAAAAAAGGGATTACTATGAGGTTCTGGGTCTCCAGAAAGGCGCGTCGGATGACGAGATCAAGAAGGCTTTTCGTAAGCTGGCGATGAAGTACCATCCGGACAAAAACCCTGGAGACAAAGAGGCCGAGGAAAAGTTCAAAGAGATCAACGAGGCGTACGCGGTTCTGTCCGATCCGGAGCAGAAGTCCAAGTATGACCGCTACGGACACGCGGGCGTAGACCCGAACGCATTCCAGGGATTCGAAGGCTTCGGCGGCTTCGAGGACATCTTCAACCTGTTCGGAGGTGCATTCGGAGGCGGCGGCTTCGGCGGAGGCGGTTTCGGCGGCTTTGGCGGTTTCGGCGGCCAGCAGCGCTCAAGAAGCGCGGCCCGCAAAGGCAGCGACATCCAGAAGCAGATGACCATCAGTTTCGAGGATGCCGCCTTTGGCACGACCAAAAAGATCAAGCTGACCAAGTTCGTCAAGTGTAAGACCTGCGGCGGCACGGGCGCCAGCCCGGGAACCTCGAAGAAGGCCTGTCCTCGCTGCGGCGGCACCGGTGAAATCCGGACCCAGCAGCAGACACCGCTCGGTTCCTTCATGAGCGTTTCGCCGTGTCCTGACTGCGGCGGCAGCGGACAGATCAACGAATCGCCATGCGCAGACTGCGGCGGCACCGGCAGAGTCAAGGATACGGTCAACATCTCCGTCAACATTCCGGCGGGCGTGGACAATGACTCCGTCATCCCGATCCGGGGACAGGGCGAACCGGGCATCAACGGCGGTCCGGACGGCGACCTCTACATCGTACTGCGCGTCAAGGATCACAAACTCTTCGAGAGAAGGGGTACGGACCTTTGGCTCGATATACCGATCTCCTTCGAGCAGGCGGCGCTGGGTGACGAGATCATCGTGCCGACTCTGGAAGAGAAGATCAAGTACAAAGTCCCTGCGGGCACCCAGCCGGGCACTGTATTCCGGCTCAAGGGCAAAGGCATCAAGAGCCTCCGCTCCAACCGCAAGGGCGATCTCTATGTGAAGGTCTACCTGGAGGTACCGACTAAGCTGAGCAAGGCCCAGAAGAAGGCCATTCAGGATATGGGCAAGACCGTCACCGGCGAGTGTTACCAGAAGAAATCCGGATTTATGGATTCGATTAAGGAGTTTTTCTCGTGAGATACATTCAACTGACAATACACGCAACCAGGCAGGGCATCGAAGCTGTCCTGCCTTTGCTTATGAGTTACGGCATTGACAGCATCTCGGTCGACGACCCGGCGGACTTCGAAACCATCATGGAGAAGAAGAACGCCTACGACTGGGACTACGTCGACGAGGATGTCAAGAGCCGTCCCGATCGGGAGCCGACTCTGACCGCATGGCTGGATGAGACCGAAGAAAACCGGCAGACCGTCCAGAATATCAAAGTCGATATCATGAAACTCAAAGCGGAGGAACAGTACCATACCTTCGGCGCGGACGCGGATTTCGGGCGCCTCTATGTGGAGACCGAGGTCGTGGACGACGAGGACTGGAAGGACAACTGGAAGGAGTACTTCAAGCCGGCGAAGGTCACCGAACGCATCGTGGTCAAACCGACCTGGGAGGAATACGATGCAAAGGCAGGGGAGCTGGTGCTGGAAATCGACCCGGGAGCTGCCTTCGGGACAGGGACCCATGAGACGACCGGCCTTTGCATGAAACTGTTGGAGAAATACGCAACAGGTGGCGTGGATGCGGCTGTCGACGTGATTGACGTAGGCTGTGGTTCGGGTATTCTGTCGATCGCGGCAGCCTTGCTCGGGTGCAGATATGTGCTGGGAACCGAAATCGATTCGGAAGCGGTTCAGATCGCCCGGGAGAACGTGCAGCAGAACGGAGTCGCTTCAAATGTCAAGGTGTTTGAGGCGGATTTGCTGAACGATGTCAATTACAAGGCGGACATTATCGTAGCGAATCTCATGCATCAT
>JAFRLD010000105.1 GCA_017431395.1 Bacillota bacterium
CGGATCGGGCGCTCCAGCATGTATGGGTACATAGCAGGCGCCCCGTCGTCAGGAACCGCTGCGTCAGGTGTCCCCGCCCCCATATATGCAGCATCGTTAATAGGCGATGCCATTGTAATTTCAACGATTCTATCGGCTGCGATCCGGCCGGCGTTCTCCATCATCTGATAGTAGGAAAGGCCGGCTGCATCGGTGTTTTGCTCCAGGATCTTCATCTGGCTGCAGGTCACATAGTACTCTTTCATCGGTTTTTCCGCTCCTTTATAAGGTCACACTTCTTACAGCTCCAGCCCCTCATATCCCGCCAGAAACTCCCGCATGACAGCCTCGATCGCGGCGCACCCACCAGCCGTATCCGATGCCATATTCATCGGCAGGATCGGATCGTGAAGGGACTTGCGAAGCAGACACCAGCCGTCCGGGAAATTGATTCGGACGCCTTCATAGTTGGGCTCCTCAAGAGACAGGCCCAGCTCCTGACCAGCCGGAGACACGACAAACGCAGCCAGGTCTGCGAGCACCTGATCTCCATACGGGCCGAAGTCGGACTCAACGATCGGGATCCGGATCTCCTTCTCATCCGCCGGATCCTGAAGAGACTCAAGCAGAGCCTCGATATGCTTCCCCTCTTCCTTAAGCTGTGCCGCACGGATCACGATCAGGGTCGCGAGATATGCTCCGTCGTCGAGGAAATAATTCTCCTTAAGAGCCGCGTGACCGGAGGTCTCAATAGCGAGCTGACAATCCGTGCCCGCTTCATTGAGCTCGACCGCCTTATTGATCACATTCCGGTAGCCGCGCTTGAACCGCAGATGCGACAGGCCAAGGTCGTGCTCCAGGAACTCGGTGAGCTGCCGGCTGGTGATGCTGTCCGTAACGACCGTCGTTCCCGGATGATGCTCCGCCACCAGCGCGGCTGCCAGTGCTACGATCCGGTTACGGGCGATCTCCCGGCCGCGGCTGTCAACGGCGGCCGAACGGTCCACGTCCGTATCAAAGATCAGGCCCAGGTCCGACTGGGATGTCAGGGTCCGCATGGAGACAGACTGCATTGCCTCCCGGTCTTCCGGGTTGGGAGCATGATTCATGAACATGCCATCCGGGTCCAGGTACTGGCTGCTGCTGATGTCCGCTCCGAGCGGCCGGAGCACCTTGCGCGCATAAAACCCGCCGGCGCCGTTTCCTGCGTCCACGGTGATCTTCAGGTTCCGCAAAGGCTGGTCTCCCATCCCGCAGCCGTCGATGATCAGCTGGCGCAGATGAGCGCTATACGGTGTAATGATATCCGCTTCCTCTGCCGGGAAGATGATCTCCCCGCTGCGGTGGATGAAGCCGTCCGCATTCACCTTCTCGCCGAGCACCCGGTCCGGTCCCTCAACCAACGACCGGTCTGCCGCATACTCCAGGATCTCCTTGATGTCCTGCTTATTGAGCCCGCCCTCCGGCGTGAAGAATTTGAACCCGTTCCGGTTGAACGGCAGGTGGCTCGCTGTGATCATGATCGTCCCGTCACAGGCAAATTCCGGGAAGACCGTTGCCATGAACATCGCCGGTGTGGACGCAAGTCCGCAATCCAGCACCCGGCATCCGTACGGCCCGAAGCCATGCATCTGCCCGTCCGTCAGCTTCTTCCCTGTGACTCTGGGGTCCCGCCCGATCGCGAGCTTCTGCTCCGCGGGCTTTTTCCCATTCCTCTTGGTAAGCCATGCCAGAAACCCGGTCGCGATATCCGCCGCTTCATCCGGAGTCAGATTCGGCATCTGTACAGGAAGCCCCGCTGCCGCCTGTCCGCGGTCAACGATCGCGACTCCTCTTATGTCACTTCCATTTTGCAGTTTGCTATAGTCTTTCATCGATGCCTCCTTTTACCCAAATATGGCCAGCAGCAGGTTCCCGTCATAAAGCGAACCCGCCAGATATGAAAACTTAAGTCCCTCGGAGATCGACTCCGCGGTTTCCGGTGAAGCCATCTGCATCACCGGGATCAAGGCCGCCAGGAACAGACATGCCAGAAGCAGCCCGACCGCGCCTCCGACGATCATC
>JAFRLD010000106.1 GCA_017431395.1 Bacillota bacterium
GGTAGGCGGCGGCCTCGGCAGCCAGATCGGTTACATTCACAGATCTTCCGCGCAGCGCGACAACAACTTCAAGCTGGTCGCCGGCGCTTTCGATATCAATCCGGAACGCGGCATGGCGTTCGGCCGTGACCTGGGCGTGGACCCGGACCGCTGCTATCCGGATTATGAAACCATGTTCAGAGAAGAAGTGAAGCGTGAGGACTGTATCGAAGCGGTCTCCATCGCGACTCCCAACAGCACGCACTATGCGATCAGTAAGGCAGCTCTTGAGGCAGGCATCCATGTCGTCTGTGAAAAGCCGGTCTGCTTCACCTCTGAAGAAGCGGAAGAACTGGTGGCCCTCGCAAAGGCTAAGAACCTTGTGGTCGGTGTCACATACGGGTATTCCGGACACCAGATGATCCAGCAGGCCCGCCAGATGATCAAACACGGCGATCTGGGTCCCATCCGCCTCATCAACATGAGCTTTGCTTTCGGCGGTTACAATACGAAAATTGAGGAGACCAATGCAGCGGCAAGATGGCGCTTCGATCCCACCAAAGCCGGTATCTCCTTCGCCATGGGCGACGTGGGAACGCATCCCCTCTACATCATCGAGGCCATGATCCCGGATATGAAGATCAGAGATCTTATGTGCACGAAGCAGGCTTTCGTCGAAGGACGTCAGCTCGAAGACAACGCCTTCACGATCATGAACCTTGAAGGCAGCGAAAATGTCCAGGACGGAGCGCAGGTTTACTGCTGGTCCAGCTCCATCAACTGCGGCGCACGCCACGGACACAAGATCCGCGTGATCGGCTCCAAAGCTTCCATCGAATGGGACGACGAGCGTCCGAACCAGATGACCTATGAAATCGACGGCGAGCCTGTCCGCATCCTCGAGCGCGGAGCCGGCTATCTCTATCCCGAAGCAAAGGTTGAAGACCGCATCGGCGGCGGCCACGCGGAGGGTCTGTTCGAGGCATGGAGCAATCTGTACCGGAGATTTGCAGTCGCTATGTCCGTCGCGGACACAAGCGAGTACGGCGACTTCTGGTATCCGGATGTCGAGGCCGGTGCAAACGGCATCAAGTGGCTTGAAAAATGCGTCGAATCCGCTGACAAGGGCAGCATCTGGGTCAAGTATTAATCCCGGTTTCCGGGCATCTAATTTAAGCGATTTGAACAATAGAATGAAGTGGCAAAAAATAGGAGGAAATATCCATGGCTATGCATATCTGCGGTGCTCCGGCCAGCTGGGGCGTTGACAATCCTGAGAATCCCTATCTTCCGCCCTGGACCAAGGTGCTCTCCGAAGCACATCAGGCAGGTTACCGCGCGATCGAGCTCGGACCGTACGGCTACATGCCGATCGATCCCGTCATCGTCGCGGAAGAACTGGCGAAAAATGAACTGGCAATCGTCGCCGGAACGATCTTCCACGACCTGGTCGATCCCGCGAATCAGCCCTCCGTCCTCGAGGCCGTGGACAACATCTGCCGCCTGATCACGGATGACAGGCTTCCGAAGCTCCCGGTTCTCGAAGGCCAGAAGTTCCCGACCCCCTATATGACGGTTATGGACTGGGGACATGACGAGCGCGACTACAATGCCGGTCATCCGGACCGCGCGCCCCGCATGAACGACGAGGAGTGGAAACAGTTTCTCGGACATGTCCGCGCCGTCTGCGAGCGCGCAAACAGCTGGGGCGTTCGTCCGGTGATCCATCCCCACTCCGGCACTTACATCGAATACTCCGACGAAATCGCCCGCCTTGCCGCGGATCTTCCCTATGACATCGCAGGCCTCTGTCTGGACACCGGCCACTGCTACTACTGTGACATGGATCCCGTGACCTATCTCAAGAAGTACGCGGACGTTCTCGACTACGTGCACTTCAAGGATGTTGACCAGAAGGTCTACGAGTCTGTAATGAACAAGCACATCCGTTTCTTCGACGGCTGCGGCGAAGGCACCATGTGCCCGGTCGGCACCGGGGCTCTGGATTATCCCGGCATCAAAGTCGCTCTGGAAGAGATCGGTTACAGCGGATACATCAC
>JAFRLD010000107.1 GCA_017431395.1 Bacillota bacterium
GGTGAGCACCTGAAGGATCAGATAAAGAGAAGGACAGTCTCTGGCCTCGTCACTTCCCCGGCCTTCGGCTTCCAGCTTGAATTTGATGCCCTGTTTCCAGGACCAGTAGACGAGGTAGATCCCGAACGTGACGATGCCGAGGAGCACGACTGTTCCCGGGGCAGGTTCACTGCGAAAGCCCAGCAGCCGGTTAGTGTCTTTTTGCAGATGGTAGGTCCAGTAGAGAGCGTAGATCCCGAAGGTCAGAATCGAAAGCCCCGCCATCCAGAATACATTCCGTTCTCTGATGTCCATTGATGATTCCATTCTACGCCTCCACCTGTCCGCCAAGGGCGGTATAGTCTTCGAAGAATCCCGGATACAGTTTGTTCACCACACCGGCGCCCCGAATGGTCACAGGCATGCGGCTGATGCAGGAGGCGGCGGTAGCTGCCAGCACGATCATCGGATCTCCGGCGGCATTGATCTCCCCGCCGGTCAGGATCGCCTTGCCGGTGAAAGAGAAGCCGGAGCCCCCATCTGAGATGTCCGCCCCGAAGGCATCGAGTACACGGAAGATGGAGGTATAATCATCGCTGTTGATCCCGGTCAGCATCGATGTGCCGCTCGCGTTAGCCATGATCACGGAGAGGATCGGGACCAGCCCAGGGATCCTGGAGGCATTGATGTTGCAGCCCTGAAGGTTTCCGGCGACCACGTTGGCACTGTCTGTCGAAAGACCTGTGGCCGCGCCGAGGGAATGGAGCTTGTCGAGGATCTGCCGGGAGACCTGCTTGGAATCGCCGGAAAGCCCGCGGACGGTGACGTTCCCGCCCAGGGCTCCGCAGCCGAGCCAGAAGGCAGCCCTCGTCCAGTCACCCTCCAGCTGGAGAGTGTCTGGAAGCCTCAGCTGCTGGTTCCCGGGGATATCAAAACAAGGATACCCATAATCATCGACGGATCTGAGCACGGTCACCCCATACTGCTGGAGCACGGAGAGGACCATGTCCGGAAGCTCGGTGGATTCCGGCATGGTGGTCATACGGACCGAACTGTTCCCCTCGAGAAGCGGCAGGGCGAGAAGGAGTCCCGCCAGAAAATACGGATCCTCTCTGCCGGTCAGCGAGAAGGAGCCATAGGAGACTCTCTTCGTGAGCGTGCAGATCTCATGGATCAGGTTCCGGTCCCGGCGTTTGATCTTAAGGGAGCCTTTGCTAAAGGTCACCCCACGCGGTTTCAGCACACTGGTAAAAGGCAGGACCGTACTGTTTGGAAATTCCACCGATCCGGTGAAGGAAACCTTTTGTTTCGTCGCCGCGGCGATCGGGAGCATCATATGAAAGACCTCTTCGTTGTCATCTACGAAAAGGCATGGCGCGTCTTCCGGAAGCGACTCGAAGCAGTCCAGGATCACTTCAAGATTCTCGGACCAGCAGCCGGGCAGGCGGGTAAAGTCTCTGGCTTTCGAGGCCTGGGAGGCTGCCGGATCCGCCGCTCCGATGCGGACCTGATGGACGGCCAGTGCCTGGCAGACCGCGTGGAGCAGGCTATATGAGATGGAAGGTCTGGCAATGATCGTTCCATTCAGTTTCGTGGGGATCAGAGTAATGTCCATGGTTTCGTTCCTTTCTGACAGTCGTTTGATTACAGCCCTTGCTGGATGATGTTTTCCAGGTCAAGTGCCGGGACATCCTTCAGTATGCAGTGTCCGGGGTAGTCCGGGATCACCAGGGAGATCCGGTTCCCCTGGACTTTTTTATCGTTATATGCGACGTCGGCCAGCGCAAAGGCTGGATATGGGCAGCTCAGATCATAACCGAAGTATTCCAGGATCGCGCAGATATCATCGGCATATCCTTCACGGACCCAGTCGAGACTCTGACCAGCCTTTGCGATGATCGCGATACCGGTCGCGACAGCCGCGCCGTGGGAGATGTCGTATCTGCTGCATTTCTCGATCGCATGCCCGATGGTGTGCCCGAGGTTCAGGAGCTTTCGCTGTCCGGATTCCCGCTCGTCTTCCTCGACGATGCGCCGCTTGATATCCACGGCTTTAGCGATCAGCCGGATCATCTCTTCAGGGTTATCGAAGATGGGCGGTCTCGGTCCGGACCATCCCATACGCAGGAAGCCATAGAGCGAGGAGTCGCTGGAACTTCCGGGATCCGGTGCATCTTCCGGGGGTCCGTCTTCCCCCCAAGGGACCATCAGGGCAGAATAGATCACGGTGCTGTCCGCAATGAAGCCCGCTTTAAGGATCTCCGCCATCCCGTCGAGAAGCAAAGGCTGGCCCAAAGTGGTCAGGACCGATGGGTCAAAAAGGACCAGGTTGGGTTGCCAGAAAGCCCCGGCCAGATTCTTGCCTGCCGGAAGGTTGACGCCGGTCTTGCCCCCGACCGATGAGTCCACCGCGGCCAGAAGCGTCGTCGGGATCTGGATGAAATCGATGCCCCTAAGGTAGATCGCTGCCGCGAATCCGGTCACATCGCCGGTGATCCCGCCGCCCAGGGCGACCAGAAGGTCGGTCCTGGAGAAACGGTGCTCCGTCAGATGATCCAGAAGGCGTTCGATGGTCTCCATGTTCTTGTGGTCTTCCCCGCCCGGGAAAACGAACCGGCTGACATCGAACCCGGCCTCCCTGAGGGAGGTGATCAGCGTCTGCTGCTCCCCGCCGTAGAGATCGCCTACGGTCTCATCACAGACGACGCATACCCGGCGGCTGCGCAGGATCCCGGTGGTCCCGTACCGTTTCGACAGATCCTCCCGGATCAGCCGGCCGGCTTCCGAGAGCACGCCCGCTTTAAGGATGACATCGTATTCTTTAGATGCGTTTATATGTATGGTGATCATGTATGTATGGATTCCTTTCGCCCTATATCTCTTCTATAGTATCATAGAAAAAAACCCGGAGAAATACATTGTGATGTATTTCGCCGGAAAAGCTCGGTTTGTTCCTGCTCCAGCTATGCCGGTCCCCCTGCTTAGAAGAACATGTTGAACCAGTCCTGCCAGGAGCCGCCCATGCCCGGGTCAGCCTGACCGTTCTGTCCGTCCTGACCATTCTGGTCCTGTCCGTTCTGTCCGTCCTGACCATTCTGGCCCTGTCCGTTCTGCGCATTCGGATCCTGTGTCTGACCGTTCTGATCCTGCCCGTTCTGCGCATTCGGATCCTGTGTCTGACCGTTCTGATCCTGCCCGTTCTGGCCCTGCCCGTTCGGGTCGGTCTGGGAGACCGCGGTCTTCTCTTCCAGCTCCAGTTTGATGTTCTTCTGGACACCATCCCGGATGATGGTGAACTTCAGCGTGTCGCCTACTTTGTGGGAGGTGACGATGGAGGAGAGATCATCGAAGCTGGTGATCTCCTCGCCGTCGACCGCATAGACCTGGTCGCCCGGCTGGAAGCCCGCCTTCTGTGCGTTCTTCCCATTGACGCTATAGATATAGACGCCGGTCGCCGCATTGCCTCCGAAGAGGGAATCGAAGGAACTGAACGGATCGTTGCTTCCTGAGGAAGCTGTTCCTTCCTGATAGGTCATGCCGGTGGACGGCTGTCCGCTGACATAGCCCTTGTCGATCAGCTGCTGAGCGACATCGGCTGCTGTATTGATCGGGATGGCGAATCCCAGTCCTTCGACATCAGAGCCGGAAGACTTGGCTACGACCAGACCGATCAGCTGTCCGCTGCCGTTGAACAGTCCGCCGCCGGAATTGCCCGGGTTGATGGAGCTGTCTGTCTGCAGCAGGTGCATGGTCTTGCCATCGATGGCGAGCTCACGGTCTGTGGCACTGATGATGCCGGCGGTGACCGTACCGCCCAGTTCGCCGAGCGGATTTCCGATCGCGACGGCCATGTCGCCGACCTCCAGTTCACTGCTGTTGCCATAGGTGGCAGGGGAGAGGCCGGTAGCGTCGATCTTGATCACGGCAACATCGTTGGTTTCGTCGGTGCCGATCAGCTTGGCACTGTATTCTTTTTCGTCCGCGGTCGTGACGGTGATCTTGCCCGCGCCTTCGATGACGTGATTGTTCGTCATGATGTAGCCGTCTTCGCTGATGATGACACCGCTTCCAGCACCTTCTGTGACATACTGCTGCATCCAGCTGTCGGAGGCGACACTCTCGGTCCGGATCTCAACGACGCTGTTCTTCGAGGCGGCGGTGATCTCCTTGATCGTCATGTTGCTGCCGGTGGCGCTTTCCAAAGTATAACCGGCGGTGTGGGCTGTCGCCCCTTCAGTCGATGTCTGAGCGGTCTGTGTCTGCGCAGTAGCCGCCTGGTTTTTCTGCATCATCGTCATCCCGAGAGCGGCACCGCCCAGCCCGAACAGGCAGGAAAGGCAGAGACAGCCGGCGATCATCAGGGCTAAAGCCTTACGGGTCAGCATGACCGGTTTCGCCGGTCTCTTTTTTTCCTGTTTGTGGATGCTGTCCTTCATCTGTCTGCGGCTCCGGTGCACCTCTCCGTTGCTCCAGGAAGCGGATTCGCCCATCCGGAACTGCGACCTCGGATCCTTATAGTGCCCGGTGACACCGGGATCGAAGCTCGGGTTCTCGTACTTCGGCCGGTCATGAGACGGTTCGGAAAACTCCCCGGAAAATCTGTTGCCACTGATCGTTTTCTCTTCGCGCGGCAGGCTTCCGACCGGACTTTCGCTCGCGATCTCGCTCGTTTCCCTGCGGTAGGTCTCCGACGCCGGGTCGACCTTCGCGGCTGCGGCCTTCAGTGCGTCCGCCTTCGCTGCGGCTGCCCTCAGGATCTCCGCCGCCGGGGATTCGCTCTCCTGTGGGATGGATTCCGGCGCCTTTGCCTCCGGCATCTCGGCGGGCTTCGCTTCCGCTGCGGCCGGTTTCACTTCTGGAGTCTCGGCGGCCGGTTTCGCTTCCGGCTCAGCCGTGACCGCGGCTGCCGGTTTCACTTCCGGAGCGGGCCCGGCCTCTCCAGCCTTTGCAGAATGATCCGGCAGATCCATAAGATCCTGGAGGTCTTTAACCTCGACGTCCGGCTCGGCTGCAGGCGCCGCTTCCGCATCCTTCATAATGAAGTTTGGCTCATAATCGGTTCTCTCTGTATTCTTGAATTCGTCCATTTATAACACCTCGTATTTGATGGCCGGATCGCGGCCAGAATGAGCTGTATGTTTTTTACGAGTCTAATATACAGCTTGAATATGTTCGTTTGGTGAATAAAATATGTGGATACGGAAACGAATCGTTGAAAACCGGCAATGGTCGGCGGAGGATCCTCCCAACTCCGCAAACCGCAATTCGCCAAAAGTTCTGCTATGGTATCGCCCTGAATTGTGGTAAAATGAAGCAGTATTGTTTTCAGAAAGGGACGAGATGAGCAACGCACTGATAGCTATAGACAAGAGCGGATCCTTCAGGGTCTGCGCGAGCATAACGACGGACCTGGTGCAGGAGGCGGCGAAGATCCATGATACCACCCCGACCGCTACGGCGGGACTTGGACGCGTAC
>JAFRLD010000108.1 GCA_017431395.1 Bacillota bacterium
CTACATCGTAGAGGCGACGGACGACTATATCGTCTATACCTCGCCGATCCTCCTGAACGGGGAAGAGACCTACCTGCGTATGCGTCAGTACTTCGACGACGGCTCCGTCAAGGTCGAAGGCGCCTGGGGCGGGATCGATGAGTGCGGCGCTGCCGACAAGGGAATCATCCGGCTCCAGAAAGGCGATAAGGTCACGCCCACCTACTACAGCGTCGATGAGAACGGCGAGGACGCGGATGAGTACGAGGGCGACTCCTATACCATCAAAGAGAAAAAAGGCCGGCTCAAGATCACCTACGGCGAAATGTGCCGGGGCGATTATGCCTATGCCTTTTGCATCACCGACGTGTACGGGGATGACTACATCACCGACGCGGCGGAGTTTCATATCAATAAGTATGGAGAGATCTCGTTCTACGAGTAACGGTCACCTGGTCAGGCGCGCACACTCAAGCGTGTCGAGTCAGGCGCGCACGTATGTCGGCAAAGTCTATGACGCATTTCCCGTCTGAGATCCGAATGGGTATCATATCGTCAAAGCTGTAGCGGAGATCGTATTCATCATGCTCGAAATCCTGCACCAGCACGATCTGTTTCTCGATATCCACGATCCAGTATTCCCGGCAGCCGGCATGGCAATATTTCTCACGTTTCAGTACATGGTCGATGCGGCGGCTGGAGTCTGACAGCACTTCCAGCACGAAATCCGGTGCGCCATAGATGCAGCGGCCAATATTCTTCGACTCGTCACATACGATGATGACGTCCGGCTGGACCATCGTCCGCTCATCCCGGTCCAACTGCACATCTACCGGCGCGGGCAATACCAGGCAGTCCTCCCCATGCTCCTCCTGGCATCTGAGCACCTGTCTTAAAAACTGTGTGATGACGATCTGATGATCGACAGTGGGCGAGGCCTGAGCGTAGATCCGGCCGTTGATCAGTTCGACCCGCTCCCCTTCCGGCCAGTCGTAATAATCCTCCAGAGTATAACCACCGTATCCTTCACCCCTAGCTCTTCCGCCGTAGCGGTCCGGCTCACTGCGCTCCGGTCCTCTGCCTGCTGCGGAGGACGTTGCTCGGTACTGGAAGGCTTCTTCCCGCAGCATGCCGGAATGATGTTCCGCCATTTCCCGCGGCAGGTCGCGCTCTGCCCCGCCCCTGGCGATTCGCTCCAGCGGCTCGGATAAGGCCTCCAGTGTCTTCCTGCGCGGTGCCTTCACCGTCCCTCCGAACACCTTCTGCACCGTCGATAGCGGTACCCCAGTCACTTGGGCGATATCTTCATTCGACAATCCGGTTTCCCGTTTCAGTTCCAGAAGCTCCGATAGCGTCAGCATCTCCTGTTCCCCTCCTTGTAACGATTATATCGCAACAAAAACCGGAAGTCAACCTTTTTTATTCCATTTTTATTCCATTTCGGCCTGTTTCTCCAGAAAAGCTTTCGTGAAGGCCGGCCTGCCGCAAAGGATCGAATGTTTTCCTGCCCAATCCAAAGGCTGGCCATCTATATCCGTCACAACGCAGCCGGTCTCCTCTGCGATGAGTTTTCCTGCGGCGAAATCCCAGGCCGAAAGCGACAGCTCCGCATAGAGGCCGAACCTGCCGGCTGCCGTCCAGCAAAGATCCAGGGCCGCCGACCCCGTGCGCCTCACATCGCCTGACATCTCATAGAGCATCTGGGCCATGCGAAATGTCCGCTCGTTAGTGGACTCATCATAGGGTGCGGTCCCGAACACGGTGATCATATCCGAGAGCCGGGCGGCGTGAGACTCGGTGCTGGTGCTCCCTGCCGCTTCCGAGCCGGTGCTCCCGGCCGCAAGTTCCGGCAGGCGGTGGCCGTTCAGCCATGCTCCCCTGCCTTTGCACGCGCTGAAGAGCTCCTTGTGATAGGGATCATAGATGACCCCGATGCGCGTTTCGCCGCCCACCGTCATAGCGATGGACGTGCAGGAATGGGCGAGTCCGTGAACGAAGTTCGCCGTTCCGTCGATCGGATCGATGATAAAGCAGACCCCTTTCGAGATCTGCTCCGGGTCCGTGATCTGGCGAATGCCGGGGACCGAAAGGTCTTCCTCACAGAAAAAACTGCATGGGGAACCGAAGATGTCCAGCCTTTTCATAAGCATCTTCTGGATCTCCAGGTCCGTAGAGGTGACCAGGTCACGGCGGCTGGTCTTAGTCCTGACCGTGGCCGCCGCCTTAAGGATCCTGTCTCCGGCCTTGATGGCCAGCTGCTCTATTTCATTCTGCAAAAAACCGTCATCCGGCACGATTGTCGCCATGATCTCCTGCTCCTTCCTGAAAGTCTTAGTCCCGCTTCACCAGGATCGACACCAATACAGCGATCAGAAGGAAGCCCTGATAGAACAGGAACGGTACGATCGTGATGCTCCCGATGCCCGCAAGGCCTGCTGCGATGAGCAGCTGTGCTCCGTACGGGATGATCCCCTGCCAGATACAGGAGAAGATGTCCAGGATGGAAGCGGTACGTGCCGGAGAGACATTGAATTCTTTGCTGACGTCCTTAGCCAGAGGTCCTGCCATAACGATGGCAATGGTGTTGTTTGCGGTAGCGATATCCATGATGGAGACCAGGATGCCGATGCCGAGCTCTCCTCCGCGGCGGGACTTGAAGCCTCTCCGGATCAGACCGAGTATGAACTCGAAGCCGCCGAACTCCTTCATCAGGGCGCCGATCGCTGCCACCAGGATGGCTACGACCATGGTCTCGAACATCCCGGAGGTACCTTCACCCATGGCGGACAGTCCCGTGCTCAAAGTCAGCGACCCGGTCACGAGTCCCATGATCAGGCTGAGGATCGCGCCGCAGCCAAGAACGATGAATACGTTGATCCCGCAGAGGGCCGCGATCAGGACCGCGAAATATGGCAGCGCCTGCAGGAAGCTGAAATCGAAGTGGCCGATGTCCGCGCCGGTATTTCTCAGGCAGAGGATCACCAGCAGGATCAGGGTCGCGATCGCCGCCGGCAGGGCGATGCGGAAGTTCGCCTTGAACTTCTCTTTCATCTCGATGCCCTGGGTCTTGGTCGCCGCGATGGTCGTATCACTGATAAAGGACAGGTTGTCACCGAACATAGCTCCGCCGACGACGGTGGCTACGCACATGGCCAGATTCAGGTCCGCGGAATCCGCCACGCTGGCCGCGATCGGTGTCAGCACCGTGATGGTCCCGACCGATGTTCCCATAGCCATGGAAATGATACAGCCAATGACGAACAGGCCCGGGATGGCGAAGCCGCCCGGGATGACATCCAGCTGCATATTAGCGGTGCTCTCCGCTCCGCCGGAAGCTTTAGCTACTCCGCTGAAGGCTCCCGCCAGCAGGAAGATGAACAGCATGATCGTGATGTTGTCGTCTCCGATCCCTTTCGCGCAG
>JAFRLD010000109.1 GCA_017431395.1 Bacillota bacterium
CATAGACGGAATAACACCGCCGCACTTCCATGAAGCGATCATGGCACCTACAACAGCCAGGATCAGCATCGCCTGCATGGATCTGTTGATCGCGGCCAGGATGCCCTGCTCCATGTATGCCCATTTCCAGCCGTTCGCTGCGCCGATGATACCGGATACGCAGGCGGCAAGGATCAGGCCGACATGTGCTTCGCCTCCATCGTCAAACATGACGTTCCAGAATAGGAAAACGACCATGGCGACAATTGCGAGGATGCACTGCCACATTGGCACTTTTCTACCCATAAAAATTCCTCCTTACCAAATAAGTAAAAATGATTACGCTACCGGAATGTGATATACACCACCTTCACATACCGGATTTGGGTAAATTATACATCTATGGTTCAAAAATGTCAACAAACAGAAGGAAATCTGAGGTATATGATCTTTATACAAGAACCGTTGATATTTATACACTTGCGAGCATTTCCTGTTTCCATTGAAACCGGTTCCGTAATGTGGTATCATGGGCACAGTAATTTGACCTGCAGGTCACAGGAGGTATGAAACATGACGATTCGAAATAACGGTCAGAAAAGAGATGTTAAACGGGTTTTGAGCGCCCTGTTCCTTCTCGTAGTCGGTCTGGTCTGTCTTGTTATCGCATACAGGAATGACTGGAAATGGAGCTGGGATATCATCTCCATTGCGATCCTCTATCTTTCCTTCGCCATGTTCCGCAGCTCGAACGAAGTCTGACGCAGGCCGGGGGCTTATCTCTCGAAAGAGCCTCAGCCGTCCGCTACCAGATGAGCGTCTTATCTCCGGAAGGAGCCACCTCGACCATATGCACCTGACCCTTGCGATCCGTAAGGGTTTTTGATTTGACCGGATGCTCCGTGATCATCAGCGGGATCTTCCCGTCCAAAGGCTGGTCCGCCTCATGCGAAGCCTCCACGATCTCGACCCCAAGTTCTTCAAATGCCAGCCGGGCCTCTTCATTATATACATTCAGCCCATGCCCGCCGTACACCTTCACCCCGGCCTTCTGAAACGGCAGGATCCAGCCTGCGTTATTCACGAGGATCCCGCGCCCCTTGACCGCGAGGACGATCTCCTCGAAGTTTTCTTCTATATACGAATCCAAAGCGCCTTTGCTGACCGGGAATACATATGGCATCCCGTCTGCACCGGCCATAAACTCCTCCAGGGCTACAGGCCTTCCCAACCTGCTGACCACCTCCGCCGGCGACGGGAGCTGCAGCTGCCGGCCCGCCAGCTCATCGCAAATCTCCTCCAGAAGAGGCGCGCTGACCGGTGTCCGGCCCATCTCACACTTCGCCCGCAAAAGCTGGTCCATCCCTTCTCTTCGCATCCGGTTGATCTCCGAGACCGGGATCGC
The DNA here is from genome assembly GCA_017431395.1 of Bacillota bacterium. GTDB lineage: Bacteria > Bacillota > Clostridia > Peptostreptococcales > Anaerovoracaceae > Lentihominibacter. The sequence continues at coordinate 1,385 of JAFRLD010000109.1, forward strand.
GGCATCCGGATCCACCTGCACCAGGATATCCTCCGGATCTACCCTGAACGGGGTCCCTCCCAGCTTGGCAAGCTGCCTGCGGATGCGCTCCGGATCCGCCGCCCGTTTAAGGGCTTGCTCTACCGGCTTCTGCGACTGGCAGGATGCCTCCGCCGGCCCATCCGGGCCCTCCTGTCCCGCAGGAGCAGCCTCCCGGATCACCAGGCTCGCCAGTTTTCCCGTCTCTGCCGCGAACTCCATCTGTACCCGCAGCTTTCTGGCCATGCGGCCGTCCAGCTGCGTCGCATCCGGATCACGGATCTCTTTCGCGAAGGACTGTCCAGCCTTTGCGAGAAGCGCGTGGTCCGTCACCTTGTAGACCGGATCGCCCGCCGCGAACTCCCCTTTGATATCCCCGATGCGAACGCCCCCGGGGATCTGGCGAAGGTACGTCACCACGCCGCCGGCCGTAGCGTTTTGTGACCGGATCTCTACCCCGTCCCCTTCGGACAGCTTCCCGGTAAGATCCACATCCACCAGGAAAGCGCCTTTGCGGGCCGCGCCGCGGACTTCCTTCCTGTCCTCACGGACCACGGACCGGACCTTGCCGATGTACACCCCGGTATGCTTCGGCGATGCTCCGGACAGCAGCTTCTCCCCCGGGTCCCCATAGAGATATCCCTTCGTGAAATCCCCTCGGCAGTAGATCTGCCGCAGCGCGTCCGAATCCCGCGGGTCGATCCGGACCTGGCCGCCCGCCGCGTACTGGTCTAGATATTTGCGGTAGATCGACGTCACGACCGCCACATATTCCGGCGACTTTAACCGGCCTTCGATCTTAAGCGAATCCACGCCCGCCTCGCAGAGCGCCGGGATCTCTTCCAGAAGGCAGAGATCCTTCGGGCTCAGGAAATATCCGGATCTCCCCCGGTCATCCGTATAGGGCAGGCGGCAGGGCTGGGCGCAGAGTCCGCGGTTCCCGGAGCGGACGCCGTTTTTGCCATCGCTTCCTCCCAGCAGCCGACTCATCTGGCACTGCCCGGAATAACACACGCAGAGCGCCCCGTGAACGAAGACCTCGACCTCGCAGGAAGCTTCCTCTGCCGGGCCGCCGCCGAAGCTCCCCGACGCTGCCGGGCCATCCCCGATGCTCCCTAACGCTGCCGGGCCGCACCTGTGGCACTCCGCCGCGAACGAGCGGATCTCCTCCAGGGTCAGCTCCCTCGCCGGGACGATCCGCTTGATCCCGAACCGCTTCATCAGGGGCACCGCCTGCGGGTTATAGATCGTCCCCTGGGTCGACATGTGGAGGGGCAGCTCCGGCACGAACTTTCTCAGCATCCGGGCCAGGCCCATGTCCTGCACGATCACAGCGTCTGCCCCCGCCTCATAAAGCTCTGCCCCGTAGCGCAGGGCATCCGCCAGCTCCGCATCCTTCAGGAGCGTATTGAACGTCACATAGACCTTCACGTTCCTCTCGTGCGCATAGCGGATCGCATCCGCGAGCTTCTCCCCGCCGAAATTATCCGCCTTCACGCGCGCATTAAAACGGGCGCCGCCCAGATAGACGGCGTCCGCACCATTATTTACTGCTGCATGAAGTTGCGCCGGTCCTCCGACCGGCGCAAGCAATTCTGGTATAGTCTTCATTATTTCTTTACCTTGAAAGAGGACTTCAGCCCGACGATCTTATTGAAGACCTTCTCGTCTTCTGTGCAAAGCTCCGGATCCGCCATGTAATATCCCTTGCGGAAGAACTGGAAGCGCTCGCCCGGCTTGGCTTCGCCCAGGAGCGGCTCGGCATATCCTACCGTCTCGATCAGGGAATCCGGGTTCATCACGAGCTCACCGTTCTCATCCTCCACCATCAGGTAGTCGTAGTTGCGGATGCGCACCTTCACGGCCGTCTTCGCATCGACCCAGTGGATGGTGCCCTTGACCTTGCGGTTCGCGCCTTCGGTCCCGCTCTTTGTGGAAGGATCGTAGGTGCAGAGGAGCTCGGTCACATTGCCGTCCGCGTCTTTCACGACCTCGTTGCAGGTGAGGAAGTAGGCGCCCTTGAACCGGACCTCATTGCCCGGGAACAGGCGGAAGTATTTCTTCGCCGGCACTTCCATGAAGTCGTCGCCGTCGACCCAGAGCTGGCGGCTGAACGGTACCATGCGGTTCCCCATCTCCGGGACCTCGCGGTTGTTCTCGATCTCCATCTCCTCGGTCTGGTCCTCGGGATAGTTGGTGATGGTCACCAGGATCGGATGCTCGACCACGTTCCGGTTCTCCACTTTCGTCTTAAGATCGTCCCGGACGCAGGATTCGAGCAGGGCGATGTCGACCGTGCTGTTGGCCTTCGCTACACCGATACGCTCGCAGAAATCCCGGACCGCTTCCGGGGTATATCCTCTGCGACGGATGCCCGCGATGGTCGGCATACGGGGATCGTCCCATCCGTCGACGACGTGGTCGTCCACCATCTTCTTAAGGTAACGCTTGCTCATGACCGTGTTGGTCAGGTTCAGGCGGGCGAATTCGATCTGCTGCGGCGGGGTGGGCCACGTGCCTACGGCCTGGAGCACCCAGTCGTACAGCGGCCGGTGGTCTTCGAACTCCAGCGTACAGATGGAGTGGGTGATGCCCTCGATG
>JAFRLD010000110.1 GCA_017431395.1 Bacillota bacterium
GCTCGTTTCGCCTGTGATCGTGACAGCTCCTGCGGAATCCGCTCCGGCACTGTCCCGCCCGTCGTCTGAAAAAAAGCTGGACGAGCCGAATCGCTCCTTGGGAGCGATCTCTCAGGATCCTTGGGCATCTGCTCCCAAGGATTCCAGTCTTTCACTCCCATGAATGGATCGATATTCCTCCCATCCATGGGAGTGAATTGGGGGATCCTTTGGGTGCGCGCTCCCATCGAATCGGGCAAATCCATCCCAATCGAAAACCGCCGTTCTGAGAGCGGTTTCTGACACAGGATAAACAGGTCAACGAGCGCAAAAAAATGGCGCTGAAACGAATTCTGCGCTTCGCAAAAAAAAGAGTGGCACATCAGATTTTACTCTGATGAGACACTCCCGTTTCATAGCTTGTACTTCGATGTTCACTATTTAAGATAATGATTCGTTCTTTCGTCCAGCGGAATATATTCCTGATGCGGCTGGACTGAGTTATAGGCGGGGCGCATCAGTTTGCCGCCGGCAATGAGCTCTTCGAGCCGGTGTGCGCACCAGCCGGACAGGCGGGCGGTGGCGAAGAGCGGGGTGGCGACGTCCGAAGGAATGTCGAGTGCGTGATAGACGAAGCCGGAATAAAGGTCGACATTCGCCGGCATGATGACCTCCTTGCCGTGGACCTCTGCATATAGGCTGGGAATCGTCCGTTCGATGTAATCGTAGAGGAGGAATTCGTCCATAAGGTCCTTGCTCTCCGCGAGCTTCTTGGCCATAGTCTTAAGCAGTTTCGCACGGGGATCCGACTTGGTGTAGATCGCGTGGCCCATGCCGTAGATCAGGCCGGTCTTATCGCCGGCTTCCTTTCTAAGGACTTTCACCAGATAATCATCCAGTTTGCCGCGGTCGTTGATATCCGGCACATGCTCCTTGATGTCATTGACCATATTGATGACGGCGATGTTCGCGCCGCCGTGTTTCGGGCCCTTCAGGGAACCGACGGCTGCCGCGATGGCAGAGTAGGTGTCGGTGCCGGTCGAAGAGATCAGCTGGGTCGTGAAGGATGAATTGTTGCCGCCGCCGTGCTCTGCATGGATAACCATGCACAGGTCCAGCAGCTTGGCTTCCAGTTCCGTATATTCGCCTAAAGGCCGGAGCATCCGCAGGATGTTCTCCGAGGTCGAAAGCTCAGGGATCGGGTTGTGCAGATGCAGGCTTTCTTTGTCATAATAAGTGTGCTTCGCCTGATATGCATAGGAGCTGATCGCAGGGAAGCAGCCCATCAGAAGAAACGACTGGCGAAGGACATTCGGGATAGAGATGTCGTCCGGATTGTCGTCATAGCTATAGAGGGCCAGCACGCTTCTGGCCAGTTTGTTCATAATGTTGCGGGAAGGGGCCGTCAGGATCATATCACGGGCGAAGGTGCTCGGAAGATCCCGGTGGGCTCCGAGGATCTGGTTGAAGTTCTCCAGCTCCGTTTTGCTGGGGAGCTCTCCCATGATCAGAAGGTAAGAGGCCTCCTCGAATCCGAACCGGTTCTCAGCGAAAGAGTTCTTTACCAGATCTTCGATATCATAACCGCGGTAATAAAGCTTGCCATCCATCGGAAGCTTATTTCCCTGATTATCGATCGTATAGCCGCAGACTTCGCCGATGTTCGTCAGACCGACGACGACACCAGTGCCGTTCGCATTTCGCAGGCCGCGTTTGACGTCGTTCTTAATGTACAATTCCGGTTCAATGGAATTGTATTGCGCCAGAAGCTTCGCGCTCGCTTCTGAGGTCAGGCTCGGTATGAGCTTCGACTGACGTAGACGGAGCGTATTTCTTTTTGACTTTTGAGGAGCGGAATCCTTGTTCTTATTCTTATGCAAGAGCATGGGCATTCCTCCTTTCTTTAGCATAAATATCCCTCATCAGACTGCAGACAGGATGGTGAGGAATTCCATCCATATTATACCATGCAATGCGGTAAAGCGCAACAACATTTCATGAATGTGCGAACATCTGTTTACATGAAGGGCTGGTATATGGTAAAATAGAGACCCGTCGGACCTGCCTTTGCAGAAGCCGTCAAAACCACACACGAGAGGTCAGGAAAATGCCACAGTTCAAGGTCGTATCAGAATTCGAACCCATGGGGGATCAGCCTCAAGCCATTGAAACCATCGCACGGAGCATTCTTAATGGGAAACGCTCCCAGACCCTGATGGGCGTTACCGGTTCGGGCAAGACATTCACCATGGCGAAGATTATTGAGAAGGTCCAGAAACCGACGCTGGTCATTTCCCATAACAAGACACTTGCAGCTCAACTACACGGCGAGTTCCGGGAGTTCTTCCCGGACAATGCGGTGGAGTATTTTGTGTCATACTATGACTACTATCAGCCGGAGGCTTATGTCGCGTCCACCGATACCTATATCGAGAAAGATTCCGACATCAATGATGAGATCGAGAAGCTGCGCCACTCGGCCACAGCAGCCCTGTCAGAGCGGCGGGATGTGATCATCGTGGCCAGCGTGTCGTGCATCTACGGACTCGGTAGCCCGATCGACTATGAGAATCAGGTGATCTCGCTTAGGCCGGGGATGGAGAAGGACCGGCAGGAACTGCTCAGAAAACTCGTGGATATCCAGTACACGCGAAATGATACGGCGTTCGAACGCGGGGACTTTCGCGTACGGGGCGATACGATCGATGTCCATCCGGCGGGGTCTGAGAACGCGGTGCGCATCGAACTGTTCGGGGATGAGGTGGAGACCATCAAGGAGATCAACCCGCTGACGGGAGAGATCGTAGGCCTCAGGAACCATGTGGCGATCTACCCGGCGTCCCATTACGTCACGAGCCAGGAGAACATAGACCGGGCGACGGAAACGATCAATGAGGAACTGGAGGAGAGACTGAAGTGGTTCCAGGACCGCGGCAAGCTTATTGAGGCCCAGAGGCTGGAGCAGCGCACCCGCTACGATGTGGAGATGCTCCGCGAGATCGGGACCTGCAAGGGGATCGAGAACTATTCCAGGCACATTACCGGACTCCCCCCGGGGAGCCGTCCATACACATTGATCGACTATATCCCGGACGATTTCCTGATCATGATCGATGAGTCACATGTCATGCTCCCGCAGCTGCGGGCGATGTACAACGGGGACCGGGCCAGGAAACAGTCGCTGGTGGATTACGGGTTCCGGCTGCCTTCGGCGCTGGACAACCGGCCGCTGAAGTTCGAGGAATTCAACAGTATGGTGAACCAGATCCTGTACGTGAGCGCGACGCCTGCAGAATACGAGCGGGAGCAGAGCGGCGGGATCACGGCGGAGCAGATCATCCGGCCGACCGGACTGCTGGATCCGGTCATCGAGACCCATGAGAGCGATGGTCAGATCGACCATCTGATCGGGGAGATCCACAAGGTGACGGAGCGGGGCGAGAGGGTGCTCGTGACGACCCTGACGAAGAAAATGGCGGAGAGCCTGACGGACTATCTGGCCGGCGTCGGGATCAAGGTGCGCTATCTGCATTCAGAGATCGATACGCTGGAGCGAATGGAGATCATCCGGGACCTCCGGATGGGCGTGTTCGATGTGCTGGTCGGGATCAACCTGCTGCGGGAAGGCCTGGACATCCCGGAGGTATCGCTGGTGGCGATCCTGGATGCCGATAAAGAGGGATTCCTGCGGACGGAGACCTCGCTGATCCAGACCATCGGCCGGGCGGCCAGAAATGTGGACAGCAAGGTCATCATGTATTGCGACGGGATCAGCCACGCTATGCGTGTGGCCATCGATGAGACCGAGCGGCGCCGTAAGATCCAGCAGGAATATAACGAAGCGCACGGGATCACGCCGCACAGCGTCAAGAAGGGCGTGCGCGACGTGATCGAAGCGACGAAGCGGGCGGAGGAAGAGACCGCGGGCGGCAGGAGTCCTCTGGAGATGACGAAGAAGGAGCTTAAGGCTTACGTCGCCAAGATCGAGAAGGAAATGAAGCAGGCGGCAGCCGATCTGCAGTTCGAGCGGGCGGCGCAGCTTAGAGATATATTGTTTGAGTATAGAGCGAGGCTTTAGGAGTAAATAGATTATGGCTAAAGATATTGTGATCAGAGGAGCTAGGGAGAACAACCTTAAAGGGCTGGATGTGACCATCCCGAGGGACAGCCTCGTCGTGCTGACCGGCCTTTCCGGTTCGGGGAAGTCTTCTCTGGCATTTGATACGATCTACGCGGAAGGACAGAGAAAGTATATGGAGAGCCTGTCGTCCTACGCGCGGCAGTTCCTCGGACAGATGGAGAAGCCGAATGTGGAGTACATCGAGGGTCTGTCCCCGGCGATCTCCATAGACCAGAAGACGACGAGCAAGAACCCCCGTTCCACGGTCGGGACGGTCACGGAGATCTACGATTATCTGCGTCTGATGTATGCCCGGATCGGCATTCCCCATTGTCCGGTCTGCGGACGGGAGATCACGAGCCAGTCGATCGATCAGATCGTGGACCAGCTTTTGCAGGAAGAAGAGGGGACCCGGCTTACGGTCCTGGCCCCGGTCGTGCGCCAGAGAAAAGGGATGCATGAGAAAGTCCTTGACCGGATCGCGCGGGAGGGTTTCTCGCGGGTGCGTGTCGATGGCGAGATGCGGCATTTGGAAGAAGACGAGATCAGTCTCGAGAAGAATTTCAAGCATACCATCGAGATCGTCATCGACCGGATCAAGGTCCGGGAGGGCGTACGGAGCCGGCTGACCGAAGCCTGCGAGCTGGCGATCGCCCAGGGGGAAGGCCTCGTGCAGGTGATCGTTGGGGATGAGGAGAGGACGTTCAGCACGAAGCTGGCCTGTCCGGACCACGGGGTGAGCATAGAAGAACTCGAGCCCCGGATGTTTTCGTTCAACAATCCGATGGGAGCATGCCCAGAGTGTAACGGGCTGGGTTTCGTGCAGCAGGTGGACCCGGATCTTCTGATCCCGGACCAGTCCCTGAGCATCGTGGACAAGGCGCTAAAGAATGCGTTCGGCACGATGGAGCACACCAGTTTTTACTGGCAGGTGATCCGGGCTTTGGCTGAGAAGTACGATGCGGATGTGTATGCCCCATACCGCGACCTGCCGGAAGAATTCAAACAGATCCTGCTCTATGGATCCGGGGATGAGGAACTGGTCTATGACTATACGAACCGGGCGGGATATACCCAGCACAGACACCATACCTTCGAGGGCCTGGTGGCGAACCTGGAGCGCCGCTACCGGGAGACCGGGTCCGAGTGGATAAAAGAGAAGATGGAAGCTTACATGAGCGTTTCCACCTGTCCGAAGTGCCATGGGAGAAGGCTCCGGCCGGAGCTGCTGGCGGTAACGGTCGGGGGCAAGAGCATCATGGAGTTTTGCGATATGTCCGTGGTGGAAGCCATTGAATTCATCGACCAGATGGAGCTGTCCAGGACCCACCAGATGATCGCGGCTGAGATCCTGAAGGAGATCCGGGGCAGGCTGCAGTTCCTGGCGGGCGTCGGGCTCGATTATCTGACTTTGTCGAGAGCTTCGGCAACGCTTTCGGGCGGGGAGTCCCAACGGATCCGCCTGGCCACCCAGATCGGTTCCGGCCTGGTCGGCGTGCTCTACATCCTGGATGAGCCGAGCATCGGCCTGCATCAGAAGGATAATCATATGCTGCTCCAGGCTTTGCGAAGGCTCACGGACCTGGGCAATACGCTGCTGGTGGTGGAGCACGACGAAGATACGATGTACGCGGCGGACCAGATCATCGATATCGGGCCCGGGGCGGGCCTGCACGGAGGAGAGCTCGTGGCACAGGGTTCGGTGGAGGATATCAAGGCGTGTGAGGCGTCGATCACAGGGCAGTTCCTGTCCGGCAAACGCAGCATCGACGTACCGCAGGAGCGTCGCCCGGGGAATGGTCATGCCATCGAGGTCATCGGGGCTGCGGAGAACAATCTGCAGGATATCGATGTCCGTTTCCCCCTCGGCCAGTTCGTCTGCGTGACCGGTGTTTCGGGTTCCGGCAAGAGCAGCCTCGTGAACGAGATCTTATATAAGGCGGTCTCTTCGGAACTCTATCAGAGCAAAGGCAGGCCAGGGCGTCACAAAGAGATCCGCGGACTGGAGCACATAGATAAGATCATCGATATCAACCAGTCTCCGATCGGCCGGACCCCGCGCTCGAACCCCGCGACCTACACGGGCGTGTTCACCCATATCCGGGACCTGTTCGCCCAGCTGCCCGAAGCCAAGCTTCGGGGTTATGGCAAAGGCAGGTTCAGCTTTAACGTGAAGGGCGGCCGCTGTGAGGCCTGCGGCGGCGATGGCATCCTGAAGATCGAGATGCACTTCCTGCCGGATGTTTATGTTCCCTGCGAGGTCTGCAAAGGGAAGCGCTACAATCGCGAGACCCTGGAAGTCCGGTATAAGGGGAAGAATATATACGACGTTCTGGACATGAATGTGACCGAGGCGCTCGAGTTTTTCAAGAACCATCCGCCGATCGCCCGGCAGCTGCAGACGCTGGAGGATGTCGGCCTGGGATACATCAAGCTCGGTCAGCCGAGCACGCAGCTTTCCGGCGGGGAGGCGCAGAGGATCAAGCTGGCTTCGGAGCTCTCTAAGAAGAGCACCGGCCGGACCCTGTACATTCTCGATGAGCCTACGACCGGACTGCATTTCGCGGATGTGGAGAAGCTGCTCGCCATGCTCGAGAAGCTGGTGGACCTCGGCAATTCCGTGGTCGTCATCGAGCACAACATGGACGTGATCAAGCGGGCGGACCACATCATCGACCTCGGTCCGGACGGCGGATCCCGCGGTGGCCAGATCGTGGCCGAGGGAACGCCGGAGGATGTCGCCCAGGTAAACGGCTCCTATACTGGACAATTCCTTCAAAAAATACTATACTAGGAATGATGCCGGTATGTGCCCCGGGTGGGTGATGCCAGTGCATCGGAACTTAGGGCACGGCCGCAGCCGTATGCGGCGAAACAGATCTTATTAGAGATCGGAGGAGACCAAATGATTGAAAAACTGAACCTGACCATGCTGACAGACTATTATGAGATCACCATGGCCAACGGATACTTCACGGCAGACATGTCGGATGAGATCGCGTACTTTGATATGTTCTTCCGCAAGATCCCGGAGGATGGTGGTTATGCGATCATGGCCGGCCTGGATCAGGTGATCGAATATCTGAAGAACCTGAAGTTTTCTGAGGAGGACATCGCATACCTGCGGGACAAGGGGGTCTTCAATGAGGCATTCCTCGAGTACCTGGCAGATTTCAAATTCACCTGTGATGTCTGGGCGATCCCGGAAGGCACACCGATCTTCCCGGGCGAGCCGCTGATCACGGTCAGAGGACCGGTCATGCAGGCCCAGTTCATCGAGACCATGATCCTGCTGCTGGTCAACCACCAGAGTCTGATCGCCACCAAGGCGAGCCGGATCGTCCGTGCGGCCCAGGGCCGTCCGGTCATGGAGTTCGGCACCAGACGTTCCCACGGCACAGCGGCCGCTGTCTATGGCGCGCGTGCTTCCTATATCGGCGGTTGCGCCGGCACAGCCTGCACCATCGCGGACGAATACTTCGGGACACCGGCACTGGGCACTATGGCCCACAGCTGGGTGCAGATGTTCGACAACGAGTATGAGGCCTTCAAGGCATACACAGAGATCTATCCGACCAACGCGACCCTTCTGGTCGATACCTACAACGTACTTAAGTCAGGCATCCCGGCAGCGATCAAGGTCTTCAAGGAACTGGATCCGCCGGTCAAGGGCATCCGGATCGATTCCGGCGATATCACCTACCTGACTAAAAAGGCCAGGGCCATGCTGGATGAGGCCGGTCTGCAGGAGTGCAAGATCGTGATTTCCAACTCCCTGGATGAGCACATCATCCGCGAGGTCATCTCCGAGGGCGCCTGCATCGATTCCTTCGGTGTCGGCGAGAAGCTGATCACCTCCAAGTCCGAGCCTGTCTTCGGCGGCGTTTACAAGCTGGCCGCTCTTGAGAAGAACGGCGAGATGATCCCGAAGATCAAGATCAGCGAGAACCCCGAGAAGATCACCAACCCGGGATTCAAGAAGATCTTCCGTTTCTTCGACAAGGAGACCGACCACCTGCTCGGTGACGTGATCGCCCTCCGGGACGAGGAACTCCCAACCGGCGATGAATACGAGATCTTCGATCCGAATCATATCTGGAAAAAGAAACAGATCACGAACTTCTATGTCAAGGAGCTCCAGGAGCAGATCTTCAAGGGCGGCGAATGCGTCTACGAAACCCCAGACATCAAGGACATCAGGACCTACTGCATGGAGCAGCAAAATCTGATGTGGGATGAGATGAAGCGTTTCGAGAACCCCCAGACCTACTATGTCGACCTCTCCGACAAGCTCTGGACCCTGAAGCACAGAATGATCGACGCCGCGAAGTAGGGGGCACAAGGCGCCCCAGCGTCCCGAAACCTGCAAGTACATGAACGCCGCAGCCGGTGATGGCTGCGGCTATTTTCTTCTGGGCGGTTGTTCGATTTAGGTCGAAAATTGTAAAAAACGGCCGGTTTTGACCCCTTTTTTACTACTTTCCCATCGAAAATTGTAAAAATCATGTGGTTTCAGGGCTATATTTACAAATACATTTTTTTCCATGTCAACGTTGCTCTCTCTAGGAAGCATTTATATTCGTTCCTTGATGCCCTCAAACTCTTCCAAAAGCTGGCAAGACCTAAATTATGGTAAAATCGTTGTAAAAACCGCCCTCAAACATATGTTTCTTTACAATTTTCCGCTCATTTGTGTAACCGGCAAGTACTTTTCCCCAATTTTCGGCAAATAATTTTCCCCAGATTCCGGCAAATAGAATTCCCCAGATTCCGGCAAATAATTTTCCCCAACAACGGTTCATTATCTGCATGGATCAGATAGTTATCGATCCAAAATACATTCAATTATCTTCCCTCGATCCCAGGCTGTGCCAGTTGAGGGTTGCAGCTGCATTTGGCCGCGCATTGTATCCGGAATGTTCGGCCTTGTCAAGGCTGCTTCGCACCGCTGCGCGGCTTCGGACCTGACAAGACCGCCCGCTCCGGATCCTGCTCCGCTATCAAATGGCAGCTCGCACTCTATGCATCGTAGTTTTTCACCATTCGAAGGGTGTTTCTTCATCCCTTCGTTCGTTCACAAATTCATGAGCTTCCTCTCCGAGGCCCTCGCTCCAGACGAATTCCCACAGGTGTGCCAGTTCCCGTCTGATGCGGCGGACATCATCCCGGATCAGCTCCGGCGTCCTTTCTCTGGCATCCCGCCATGCGATCTCCGCTGCTGTCGGCTCGTTGCAGCTCATGTATCTCCGCAGATATTCGTCTTGTGCTTCCTTTGATTTCCCCCTCAACGCATTTCTGATCTCCCGCTCTTCGCGGATCGCGTAGAGGAAGGGTCTCGGATAACACGGTGTACACAGATGCAACGATCCCGGATCGTCATATACGCTGTTCCCTCTGTGAACCCAGCTGTGCAGTTGTTCCCTTTCAGATGCGCTCATGGGCGTATCCATCACGAATCGCTCGTACTCCCGCCAACGCTGCGCCTTGGCTTCTCGTTCCAGCTGTTCCATCTCCATATCTTCGCATGATTTGAACTCGTCGTATTCTTTCATTGTATCCATCAGTTTTCAGTCCTTTCCGTTTCTGTACATGTATCGATCTTCTCTGCCTCATCAAAGAATGATTTGTGGTTTTCGAGGCGGTAGCTCTTTCCCTGCATCGGGATCTTGTCGCACCGGAAGGATAGCCGGTCCAGGATCGCTGTCGCCAGCGCGGCATCTCCGAGAAATTCGGTCCACTGCTCGAATCCTTTGTTCGTCGTGATGACGATGGACGTCTTCTCTTCCAGATCGGAGATGAGCTGGAAGAACATGTTGCCGTCCTCGGCTGATATCGGCAGATATCCGACCTCGTCAATGAGGAGGAGGTCCGATGCCAGGATGCGTCTCATCTTGACCCCGGACTTCTTGTCGATCTCCCATGTCCGCAGGGTCCGGATCAGCGATTTCATCGTCGTGAAGCTGACCTTGTAGCCGTTTTCACAGGCATGATATCCCAAGGCGATCGCAAGATGCGTCTTTCCGACGCCCGGCGGCCCGGCAAGTATGAGGTTGTACAATCCATCGATCCATGTCAGTTCCGCCAGTTGGCGCACCTGCTTTGCTGTCAGCGACTGACAGAAACCGGTATCAAAATCTGATAGATATTTTGGATATGGGAAACCAGCCTCCTTTACGCGTTTTTCGGTTGCTTTATCCTGTCTGTATTTGATCTCGCCTCCGGCGATGTCCGCCAGAAATTCGCTGTAGCTGAGATCCTTTATCTGTGCATCGTGCAGGATCTCTTCCAGTGCCTCCCGTGTATGTGTCAGCCCCAGCGTCTTCAGCGATGCTTTCATTTGCTGCAGTTTATCCATTTACGACCCTCCTCTCCATAGCTTCTTCATAGATGCTAAGATCCGGAAGGATCGGATCGTCGCCCCGATATTGTATCGGCAGCCTCGGATTGATTGCCTTCGGCTTGTTTTCCTTTTCGTCCTCCAGCGTGCTGACGTATGCGACAGCGCTTTTCAGTTCTCCGGCGGAGTAGATCTCGTGCTCCACGCAGTAGGCAAGTGCCTTTCTGATCAGATCAGCATCCCATTCGTCGAACAGCTGCCGGATCACTCCAAGCTGATCGCGGTAGTATCTTGTTTTTTCCCGATGGATACGGACAAGATACGGATCGATCATCGTATCTCCGCAGAACAGCTCTTTCACGTCGCTTTCGAGCTGCAGGATCGTCTTGCTCTTGTCCCGGCCGCGCCGGCTCGATTCCCCGATCAGTTCGCCTTTACCTGTGCACAGCGGATGTTTCGCATAGAGCACGCCGGTTTCTACATCAATGATACTGACCATATCTTCATCGATGATCAGATGGACCTGTTTGCCCTTGCGATAGGTGCCTACCGGCACACGATAGCGATTTCCTTTGTAGAGAACGGTGTTGTCTTTGCGTACCTGGTGGGGTATACTTTGTTCATCAGGCTTAGCAAAGCTGTACCCGGGTACCGGAATGAGGTGTTTCTTCTCGACTTCGAACACTTCAGCCGGTATCTTTTTTGTCGTTTCATGCTCCTTTGCATTCCCCGTGCGGGCCAGCCACGCGATGCAGTCCTCGTTGAACGAATCGATATCGGTAAGGATCCGGTGCCTGGCAAAATTGTTCTTTGCATATTTGATCACCGCCTCGATCCGACCCTTGGATTCCGGATCACTTCCGTGGCAAAGGAAGATATCGAAGCCGAGCGCCTCCTGATAGCTCTGGAATCCTTCCGTGTAGATGATGTCACCATTGTTTTCACTGACTGCCAGCACCTTGTCCTGGTCATATACCAGTTCGATGGGCCGGCCGCCGAAGAATTCGAAAGCGTTGATATGCGCCTGCACGAAGGTCGCAGTCGTGAACGGCCTCTCCTGCCAGAGGATGAACTTGTGTCTCGAATGGGACATGACCATCCCGAACCCGTAAACCTTTTTGTGTCTACCGGAAGGGGTCTCGAGGCTGATCTCGCCCATATCGACCTGCGCCTGTGCTCCCATCGGCAGATCCTCGACCGCCTCGTACTGCCTGGTATTCTCCGGCTTTTCGATCTCGTATTCCTTCCGAATGTCATTGACATAACTGCGGAAGGATCTCTGACCGAAGGGCAGTCTCGCCTTCCCGGTCTTTTCAAGGATCCAGTCATAGAGTTGAGCGGCTGTCATATCCGGATACTTCTGCAGGCAGCTGACCACATAGGAACGATACTCGTCCGCTTTCTTTTTTCGTTTCTTTGACTTGGTTTGAGCCTCGGCGAAATCCTCCGGTGGCATGTCCCAGTACTTGGCTACGGTCTTTCGATCGATCCCCAAACGACGTGACGCCTGCGATTTTGTCAGATGATTTCGCTTCATCTCCTGAATCTTTTCGTAAGTCATCCAATTTTCCACCTTTCTTTTTTCACCTCCTTGGATATCAGTATATCCGGAGGCATCCAGGTGGGGAAAATTGTTTGCCGTTTTTGGGGAAAATTATTTGCCGTTTCCTGGGGATTTTAGTTTACCATTCACAGATGTTGGGGGTTAGGCTTCATTAATTGTCCGGAAATCAAAAAAATTGCGCATAACGGTTCGATATTTGCTCAAAATCGAAA
>JAFRLD010000111.1 GCA_017431395.1 Bacillota bacterium
GCCCCGGATTCTCCTGAATTCGTTGGCAAGATGAAAGAGGCGAAGAAGGCGGACCAGCTGTTCATCGTCGCCGGCCTCGGCAAGACGACCGCCTATGTTTCCATGCACCAGAAGGATGAGAACGGGAACTGGAAGCAGATCCTGACCACGCCGGGCTTCATCGGCAAGTACGGCCTTGGCAAGACCAAAGAAGGCGATGCCAAGACGCCGGTCGGGACCTATCACTTCAACTATGCCTTCGGTATCGCGCCGGACCCCGGCTGCACGGCATTCGAGTATCAGCAGGTGACAGAAGATGATTACTGGTCCGGCGACCAGAGAAAAGGGTATGGCTATAATGAGATGGTCAGCATCAAAGACCTGCCGGATCTGAATGTGGACGACAGCGAGCATATCGTGGAGTATCCGGTCCATTACCAGTACTGCATGAACATCAGCTGGAATGAGAATGGAGAGAAAGGCAAAGGCTCCGCCATCTTCCTGCACTGCCTCGGACCTCAGAAGTCCTATACCGGCGGCTGTGTAGCCCTTCCGGAGGACAAGGTGATCACGGCGATGCGCAATGTCCATGAGGATTGCGTGGTCGTCATCGATTCCCTGAAGAAGATCAGTCCGGAGCTTTGGGAGGAGTGGGGCCTGTAAGGGCTTAAGCCTCAGCGCCGCCGTCTGCCGCGCGGCCTATGGCGGCGGAAGCATTCATCACAGATACCGTACGGCCAGTCGGCTGGTAGAGATTTTCCGCAGCGGCGGCACCGCTTGCGGAAATTCTTTTTGTCCGAGAGAAGAAGCTGGTTGATCTTTTCGCAGAGTTCCAGCTTCTCATCCATGCGGGGATCTTCGATGCCGATGCGGCGGAGCAGCTGGTGCCTCACGTCCAGCGCTTTGTACTGGAGCTCGCAGCCCTCCAGGGTATCGGTATCGAACATGGGGACCTCGGGGATCGCCTCCACGCTGATGGCGATGACGCTCTCCAGCCAGTAGAGGACGAGCTGCTCGTTCTTCACATCCACCGGGCAGGTGATCAGCTCGTAGAGAAGTTCCCGGGGAAGGCTGCGGGCGATTTTGCCGCCGAGCTCATTCAACAGGAAGGCGGCTTCCGTCATATCCTCCCGGGCGAACCCGGGAATGATGGGCAGCATCTGCCACTCCTCAAACAGGCGGTGGAAGGGGTAGCCGGTCTCGATGGCTTCCCTGGGGAAGGGGATCGTGATGTCCCGCAGCTGCCGGCCGGTGCGCTGCAGCGCCTTGCTGACGGTCTCGGGCTGGGCCATGGTGAGGACTTCGCCCTTGTTATAGATCCCGAAGCGTCCTGCGCGTCCGGCGATCTGCCGGATCTCACTGTCCGTCAGGGTCCGGTCATCTTCGCCGTCGAATTTCGTCAGTTCCCGGAAGATGATACGTTTGATCGGAAGGGAGATGCCCATGCCGATGGCATCCGTGGAGACAACGACGGTGTTTTCCCCGGCGGCGAACTTGCGGACCTCCTCCCGGCGGGAGGCAGGGGGCAGGGCACCGTAAATGACGCTGGCCTTCTTGCCAAGGTCCTGCAGCTCACCTGCCGTTGCCAGGACAGAGCGGCGGGAAAAGACGATGACCGCATCGCCATCCTGCACGTCCCTCATGCTGTCCAGGCTGCCCGAAAAGACCAGCGGCGCGAGCCTCTCATGCCACTGGACGTCGTAATCTGCTTCGAAGCTGTCCAGGATCCTGCAGATCAGTTGCTGTGCATCCGGGGAGAGACAGATATGGATCTCCGCCGCATCCAGAAGGAAGATGGCCTTGGTCCAGTTGCCGCCGCGAAAAGGATCGGAGATCATCTGGGCTTCATCGATGACCGCTACATCGTAGTGCTTCGTGAAATTGCAGAGCTCTATGGTGGAAGCGGTGATCTTCGCTCCCGGCGTGCGGATGAATTCCTCTCCGGTCAGCAGCTCGCATTTCACTCCGTTCGCGTTGATGGTGTCATACATCTCCAAGGCGAGAAGCCGCAGCGGCCCGAGATATACGCCGGTGTCCGCGGCCTGCAGTGCCTGCAGGGCATCGTAAGTCTTGCCGGAATTGGTCGGGCCGATGTGCAGGACGAAATGACGGTTTCTGAACCTGGCACGTTCCCGGTATTCCTCGATATCGAACTGCTTCAGGAAAGCGACGATATCGCTGCGGTCTTTTCGCGTCTGTTTACGGGTGTGCCGGGAACCGCTGTTCTGTCTGCCGGAACGGTCCTGTGAGCGCCGGTTGTTTCTTCGATCTCTTCCTTTACCCATCGTCAGAAGACCTTTACCCCTTCCATGGCAAGCCAAAGCAGCACCAAAAGCTGGGCACGGGCGCCGGTCCGGACCTTAGGGTCGGTCATGATCGCCAGAGCCTGTTCATAGGTGTACCAGTGGCTGGTGATCTCTTCATTATCCTCCTGCGCGCTTTTTCCCTGCTCTTTTACCGTCGCTATGACGCAGGATGCCGATTCATCGGTGAGCCCGATGCAGGAAAAAGCCGGTGGCAGCACAGTGATCCTTCCCGCGATGCAGCCGGTCTCCTCCCTGAGCTCTCTGGCGGCAGCTGTCCGCACATCCTCTCCGGGGTCCACCAGCCCAGCGGGGATCGCCACGAGATAGTCGTTGACCGGCATCCGGAATTCCCTGGTCAGCAGGATCCGGCGGTTTTCGGGATCCACCGGAAGGATGGCCACGGCGCTGGTCGGCAGGTCTCTGCCCAGCCTTTGCATGGTGAGATCCTTGTTGCGGGAGACGATGTCGTACTGGGCTATGCGGCCGTTCTCGCGATTCTCATACATGGCGGAATACACCTTGAAGAACGGCATGGATAAAACCTCCTCGAGGGAGTTGAGTTTCATTTTTGGCATGGATGGTTCCTCCTGTCTATGTTCTCTCTCTGATTGTATCATTCCGGGTACATAGTCAGCAACAGGAACCGCAGGGGAAAGGTCAATATCAGACAAGTTTGAGTGGACTAACTACAGTTCGTTATGACATACTACAATTAGAGGACCTTAATCCTCAAAAGGACGGAAAAAAAGATGACAACTCTGAGAGAACTTAAGCCCGGAGAGTATGGGCGGATCATAAAGGTTGGCGGGGAAGGAAGTCTCCGTCAGCATTTTCTTGATATGGGCGTCATCCCGGAAGCACAGGTCTCGGTCGTGAAATACGCCCCGATGGGGGATCCGGTCGAGTTGATCGTGCAGGGATATAAGCTGACGCTGCGGCTGGATGACGCAGAGCATATCGAAGTGGAGAGAATCACCGCTTTAGAAGCCGAAGAAAGGGCTTCGCTCGCCCGGAAACACCGGGAGCACCCCGGCCTCGGCGAAGGAGGCAGGTTCCATCCCAAAGGAAGCGGTGACCCGCTGCCGGAGGGAACGAAGCTCACGTTCGCACTGGTGGGGAACCAGAACTCCGGCAAGACTACGCTATTTAATCAGCTCACGGGATCAAACCAGCATGTGGGCAACTTCCCGGGCGTCACGGTAGACCGCAAGGATGGCATGATCAAAGATCATCCGGAAACGGTCGTGACCGACCTGCCGGGCATCTATTCCATGTCTCCATACAGCAGTGAGGAGATCGTTTCCAGAAGTTTCGTTCTGGAGCAGAAACCCCACGGCATCATCAATATCGTTGACGCGACCAACATCGAACGGAACCTGTATCTGACGATGCAGCTCCTGGAGATGGGTGTGCCTATGGTCGTTGCCCTGAATATGATGGATGAGGTGACCGCGAACGGCGGCAGCATCGACATCAATGCGATGGAAGCACAGCTTGGAGTCCCGGTCATCGCGATCTCCGCGGCGAAGAATCAGGGCGTCAAGGAGCTCATCGACCATGCGATCCACGTAGCGAAATATCAGGAGAAGCCGCTGCGGCAGGACTTCTGTGAGCCGACGGAGGACGGAGGCGCGGTCCATCGGTGCCTGCACGGGATCATCCATCTCATCGAGGACCACGCGGTGCGGGCCGGGATCCCGGTGCGGTTCGCCGCGAGCAAGCTCATCGAAGGGGATCCCCTGGTCAGGGAACAGCTGCAGCTTGAGGAAAACGAGGCGGAGATGGTGGAGCACATCATCCTGCAGATGGAGAGGGAGCGGGGACTCGACCGCAGTGCTTCCATCGCGGATATGCGCTTCACGTTCATCCACCGGGTCTGTGATGAGAACGTGCATAAACCCAGGGAGAGCCGGGAGCGGCTGCGCAGTGAGAAGCTGGACCGGATCCTGACGGGCAAATACACGGCCATACCAGCCTTCATAGGCATCATGGGGATGACCTTTTGGCTGACCTTTAATGTGATCGGCGCCGGGCTGCAGGGACTGGTGGAGACCGGCGTTGGGATCCTGACGGAGATCGTGGATAAGATCCTGACAGCGGGGCATGTGAATGCGGCCATCCACAGTCTGATCATCGACGGGATCTTCGAGGGGGTCGGGGTGGTCCTGAGCTTCCTTCCGATCATCGTCACCTTATTCTTCTTCCTGTCGATCCTCGA
>JAFRLD010000112.1 GCA_017431395.1 Bacillota bacterium
AAATGAAAAAGACGCCGAAACCATTGAAATTTCAATGTTTCAGCGTCTGATAAAATCACTGTATTTTTAGAACCATTTTAGAACCACGCCGCTTCTTCCGATTGGCCAAAGCCAGTCATACCAAGGGTTTCAGCGATGTGGTAAGCCATCCGCAACTATTCCCACTCAATCGTGCTCACCGGCTTATCCGACAGATCCCACAGCACCCGGTTGATCCCCGGCACTTCTGCGATGATCCGGTCGCGGATGGTGGTCAGCATAGCCCAAGGGATCTCCACGGACTCAGCGGTGACAGCGTCCACGGTGTTGATCGCACGGATGACGGCGGCCCATCCCATGTAGCGCTTGCCGTCCTTGATACCGGTGGACTTGACGTCCGGAATGGCGACGAAGTACTGCCATGGTACCGGATCCATCTTGCCGATCTCCTCACGAACGATGGCGTCTGCCTCACGAACGGCTTCCAGACGGTCACGGGTGATCGCGCCGACGCATCTGACACCCAGACCCGGGCCCGGGAACGGCTGGCGATAGACCATGCCATCCGGCAGTCCCAGCTGCTTGCCGACAACTCTGACTTCATCCTTATAGAGCAGCTTCACCGGCTCGACCAGGTCGAACTGCAGGTCTTCCGGAAGTCCGCCTACATTATGATGTGCCTTGACACCGTCGGATTCCAGGATGTCCGGGTAGATCGTGCCCTGTCCCAGGAACTCGATGCCTTCCAGCTTAGCGGCTTCTTCCGCGAATACATCGATGAACTCCTTACCGATGATCTTTCTCTTTGTTTCCGGATCATCCACGCCAGCCAGCTTGTCAAGGAACCGGTCGACCGCGTCGACGTAGATCAGGTTCGCTCCCAGTTCTTCCTTGAACACCTGGATGACCTGCTCCGGCTCGCCCTTGCGAAGCAGTCCGTGGTTGACGTGTACGCAGGTCAGCTGATCGCCGATGGCCTTGATCAGCAGTGCCGCGACGACAGAAGAGTCTACACCGCCGGACAGGGCCAGCAGCACCTTCTTGTCACCCACCTGCTCCTTCACCGCCGCGATCTGCTCATCGATGAACGCCTGCGCCAGTTCCGGAGTTGTGATTCTCTCCATTGTTTCAGGTCTCTTGTTTGGGTCCATAGTAATACCTCCCATTTATAAATAAGAACATTTTTAACACAAATAATGAGTTATTATACCACAAACTCCGCCCATCGGAGCGGAGTTCTGATTCATTTTCCCATTTTTATCACTTCAGGATCACGCAGCTTCCATGCAGGTCCCCGAGCGGCACCATATGCAAAGGCTGGTCTCCCCTCCCCAGCAGCTCCTTCTCGAATTCCTGCACAGCCCGCTTCACCCCTTCGAACTGCTTGTTATCATAATCGTGCACTACGATCATCCCGCCCGGGCTCATCCTGGGATAAAAATACCGCAGGCCTTCCAGGACCGGAGCATAAAGATCCGGATCCAGGCTGACCAAAGCGAAGGCCGGTCCATCTTCCTCATAGACCGCGGTCTCCGGGAAGAAGCCCTGCCGCACGATCACATGCTCCGGATGCGGCATCCGCCGGAGCACCGCTTCCGCGGACGTGTCCGAGAACCTCCCCGTCTGCGCATGAGCTGAACGGCCCCCTTCA
>JAFRLD010000113.1 GCA_017431395.1 Bacillota bacterium
CCCTCTCCGAACTGGCTGTCGTAGAGTCTCTGCACCGTATCATACATATAGAGTCCGTCCTGCGCCTTGGTCGTGGACTTGATGCTCCAGGCGATCAATGGCATGTCCAGTGATTCTGCGATCGCTTCTGCGAGCATGGTCTTGCCGGTACCCGGTTCTCCTTTGATCAAAAGCGGCTTTTGAAGGGCGATCGATACATTGACCGCATCCATCAATTCCGGTGTTACGACATAATCACTACTTCCGCTAAACTTTTTGCTGCTCATTTCAAACTATCCTTCCTGTTTTGTCTGCTATCAAGAACAGACGCCCTGAAAATCTCATGGCGTCTGTTTTCGTTTGCCTGATCATGTTTCGATGATTAGGAGATTCCTTTTACTGGATCGGCCGGTAGACCTTGAAGGTCTTCCAGGAATGCCTGCTGATCCCACCGCCGTTATGCATATCCTGCACGACGCCATAGGACTTGCCATGGTAATGGGCGTTCGCTACGAGGCCGTCCCCAAGATAGATCGCGATATGACCGCCGCCGCCGCTGTAGAGCTGGAACAAAACGTCGCCCGGCTGCATCTGGCTCTCACTGGTGATCCCGGTGTTCTCCCATTTATCCGTATGGCGAGCGCAGTAGCTCTCGATCTCATCCAGCCCTCTCGGGAAGGTGGGATCATATCCGGAAGCCCGGATGACGGTACCTACGAAGACATCGCAGGATGCGCCGGCCTTAGTCTGGGCGCTCCATCCGCTGCGGCTTCCATATGCCTGCACGATCGCCTCGGAATATCCCGCTGTCCGGCTGCCTCCCGGATAGCTGTACTTGCCGCTCGAAGTTCCCTTAGGCCATGCACACTCAAGTGCCTTGTCAATGATCAGGGTCGAACCCGGCGGCTGAATGATATTGAAGCTCTGGTTCAGAAGCGTCTTCTCGCTTCCAGTCTTCAGTTCAACGATGATCTGGTAAGTGTAGGATCCCTGCGGCAGATCCTTGATCTGTATCTTCTTATTGACCTTCTTGAGGTCGAATTCCATGCTGTTCAGATCACTATCGACGTATCTGGCCTCTTTTATCCATTTCTGGGTCTCTCCATTCACGATCCCTACTGTGATCTTGCCAATGGTCGTATTGGATCTGACCAGACCCTTGAATTTGAAGCCCTCGCCTTCATGCAATTCCTCCGGGATCGTATTGGTTCCCTTGAGACCGATATCGAAGCTTGGACGCATCGCGGTGATCTCTCTGGAGAACCCGGACGGAACGACCTTCTGTCCGGTGTGGCGGTAGGCGATGACACGATATCTGTGACGCTTATCCGCATAGGTGTCGTTGTCCAGGTACGTCAGGCTCTTAAGTCTGGTAAGGTATCTGCCATCGCGGTAGATCACGTACCCCTCTGCACCGTCTACCGGATCGATCTTCAGAGTGATGCCGTCTCCGGTGGCCTCCGCTTTAAGGCCCGGCACTGCCAGCCTCGGGACCGCTGAGATCCGCGGACTCTTTCTGGCCCGTTTCCCGTCATTCACCGCACGGATCTTATACCACTGGGCAATACCGGTCTCCAGATTCCTGTCCGTGAAGCGATTCACGGTCACTGTCCGGATGCTCTTATAGAGTCCGTACTTGCTACTCGCGCGGTAGACGATATAATCTGTAGCTCCTTCGGATGCCTTCCACTCCAGTGTAATGGAATCATATCCGGGAGTCGCCTTGATCACGGTGACCGGATTCGGCTTCTTCGTCATCGCGGATACCGTTTCAGGCATGCTGAACGAAACCCCAACCATCAGGAGGAGGGCGATCAGCAGGGCGAGCCTCATGCGAGGCAGCCTGTCCATCATTCGAACCTGTCTGTCATCTCTCTTCATCATTTCCCAATGTACCGCAGAACATAGCAGCCCTTATACTTACGATAATGCTTATTGTAGTTCGCTTCCGCCCCGGAACGGACGGCTATGGTCGATGAACCCCAGCCTTCCCATCCGGCTTCTACGTACTGATTGTTGCCAGCGTCCATGATCACGTGGTGATAATGTCCGTTCTTATTCTTATCACTGATGATCACGTCTCCTGGAAGGAGTTTCTTATACGGCACTTTCTTGCACGCTCCTACAACAGCGAAGCATCCGTATCTGGTCCAGTCGCTCGTCTCCATCCCGCCGCACTTGCCTTTTTTGCAGGCCTTCAGGATCTGTGGATCCTTGGCCCCATGGGCATAAGCCGCGAAGATGAACGGATTGCAGCAGTAGGTCTTCTCGTAGGTGTGCTTCTTGCCGTTCGAATCCTTCACATAGTGCTTCTCTCCGGATTTTTCTTTTTTCTTCATGTTCGGGCCAGTATTGGTCCCGCAGAAGTAGCAGCCGCCGCGATGAGATCTGGACCCGGTGCCATATGCGAAACTGTCGTCATTGGCGATCTCCCTCGCCCATTTGACAGCCTTCTTCGCTCCCTTGGTCACTTCCTTCGGAAACACGATCTCCGGTTCCGGAGCTTTCTCCACGACTTCAAACTGCTGCTTCCGGAGTTCCTTGACCGTGCCGTCATTCAAGGTCACCTTGATCACATAGTAATGCGTTCCGATCGGCAGCTTACCGAACTTCACGGAGCTGTCTGCTTCCGCTATATCAAACTCTCTGGCGTTCACATCCTTTTTGCTGAAATGGGTACCGGAGCACCAGGTCTCCTCACCCTCCTCGCTGATGTCCTTCACGCCGACATGGACGCGTTTGATCGTCGTATTGGATACGATCTTTCCCTTGATCGTATAGGGGGAGCCCTCCTCGACCGGTCCTTTCACCTTGTTCGCACCGTTCAGCTTGATGGAGAGCTTCGCCCGCGCTCCGGAGATCGCTTCAGAGCGGTCGGACTCGACCGCCTTCTCATCTACCATCCGGAAGGCGACGATCTGATATGAATGCTCCTCACCTACCACGGTATCTTCATCGGTGTAGGTGAGCTCTCTCTGCTC
>JAFRLD010000114.1 GCA_017431395.1 Bacillota bacterium
ATGAGATCGCCGATGGCACCTACATCAACCGCTTCACAGGAGCGACCTTCGCCCCCGGCTCGACCTTCAAGCTGGTCACCGCTGCGGCATCCATCGAAAATCTGGACGATGCCTATACCTATGAGATCAACTGTGACGGCTACGTCGACTACGGCAACGATGACAAGGTGACCTGTACCGAATGGCACGGAACGGTGGAACTGGAAAAGGCCCTCGAGGTCTCCTGCAACTGCTACTTCGGCAAGCTCTCCGAGAAGATCGGAAACAAGCTCCTGAAGCAGTACACGAAGAAGGCCGGCCTCATGGAGAGCTACGATATCGACGGGATCAAGACGAAAAAAGGCACGTTCGATTTCCCGAAAGGCGGCGTCAATCTGGCCTGGACCGGTATCGGACAGTATAACGATATGGTCTGCCCCTGCAATCTGATGGTCTATGCCGGGGCGATCGCCAATAACGGCGAAGCGGTCCTGCCTTCTATCATCGACGCGAGGTCGCTGGTCAGCAAACAGGTCTCTAAGATGACCACGGAAACACGGGATGTTTTGAAGACCGATACAGCCGCGTCCCTGAAGTCTATGATGCGCAACAATGTGGAGAACCACTACGGCGGAGAATACAATTTCCCGGGACTGAAGCTGTGTGCCAAGAGCGGCACCGCCGAAGTCGCAGGACAGGATGCCCCGAACGCCTGGTTCGTCGGCTTCCTCGACGATGATACCCATCCATATGCTTTCGTCGTCCTCGTAGAGGAAGGCGGGTATGGTGCGGATGCCGCGGGCTCCGTTGCCAACACCGTCCTGCAGGATGCTGTGGATGGCAGCTCAGACGATTTAGACGATGAAGTAGAATACGATTAACGCGCGGAACACGAAAGGAGTCATTTCATGCAGCATTATCAATACAAAACCAACGGCGTATGCCCTTCCCTCGTAGAATTTGACCTCGACGGGGAGACCGTCCGGAACGTCCAGTTCACCGGCGGCTGCAACGGGAATCTGAAGGCCGTTTCCAAACTGGTCGACGGCATGAGTGTCGATCAGATCTACGGGCTTCTCGCCGGCAACACCTGCGGGAAGAAGCCGACCTCCTGTGCCGACCAGCTGGCGCAGGCTTTGGTGCACGCGCGGAATTCCGCCAGAGGTTAGGCGCAGGAAGTTATAAAGTACGAGAAGAAGGGCTGTGGAGTGCAGCCCTTTTCTTCTGTTCTGATTCGATCTGATCTGATTCGATTTCTTATGCCATAATGAATCCCATGATCGCATATCCGATAAAGCTCAGGATCGCTGCGATGATACCATAGGGCATCTGGGACAGTGCGTGCTTGAAGTTGTCGCATCCGCAGGCAGCCGAGGTCAGGACCGTCGCATCCGAGTAGAAGCAGATGTGGGATCCGAAGACGCCGGCGGAGATGCAGGCTCCAACGACCAGCGGCATGGACACGCCGATGTTCATCGCCAGCGGGATGATGATCGGCAGTGCGATAACGTACATGCCCCAGTTGGTGCCGGTGATAAACTCCGTGCAGGCCAGGACCAGGAAGATGATCATCGGCGCGGTAGCCGGTGTCATCACGTGGGTCGCGGACTCGATACACCATGCGGTGAATCCGATGGTCTCATTCATATC
>JAFRLD010000115.1 GCA_017431395.1 Bacillota bacterium
AGGAGATTTTATGAAAGACTTAATATTTGACCTAATTGACAAAGAGTATCTACGCCAGAGCGAAGGACTCGAGCTAATACCGAGCGAAAATTACGTTTCAGCAAACGTTCTGAGAGCTATGGGCTCAATCCTTACCAACAAATATTCTGAAGGCTACCCAAGTTTTGAGGGCATCGGCTGCGTTGACGGCGAATGGAGTGAAACCAAAATCGCCGATAAAATTTTGCCAAACTACCGCTATTACGGCGGTCAAGAAAACATCGATCGCATCGAGCGTCTCGCGATTGACCGTGCTTGCCGACTTTTTCATGCGGACCACGCCAATGTTCAGCCTCACTCTGGCGCCCAAGCAAACACTGCGGTTTATTATGCATGGCTTGAACCGGGCGATACCGTACTTGGCATGTCGCTCCCCGCTGGTGGCCATCTTACCCACGGCGCACCCGTTACCATCAGCGCTCACGTCTGGAATTTTGTTTATTACATCTGATTATAGCATAGTTGTACAAGCTTTTGAACATCACATCCGAAGCTTCCCTCCAGCAGGATCCCCGGTCCCGGAGTCTCGATCTCTGAAATGGTCACTGCATCCGGCGGGCTACCGGTGCCGGATCCGGAAGTCCGGTTATAGACCCGGATCAGCCGGCCTGCCACGTCCTTCTCGAGGCCATGACGCAGGAATGCCCGGTAGCGCATTTCCCGCTCCGGCTCGTTCCTGGAAGACACGAGACAGATCCGGTCCGCATAAGGCAGGATACTGCGCTGCGCCTCTCCGGTACCGCTACCCACGTCGATCACGATGCAGTCATACCGGCCGCTGTCCATGAGCGCGGGCAGCAGACGGTCGATCTCCTCCCGCCCCGCATTGCTCAAAGGATTGCAGCTGCCCGATGCCGCGAAGCTCTCGGTCCCATGATCATCCCGGATCAGATAGCCTTCCAGAAACGGAGACTGATCCTCTTTCTCCGCAGACAAATGGTACAGGTATTCCCCGATCGTCTTCATGCCGGGCGGCATCTCCATATAGAGGGGTGACGATTCGGTTCCCTCCATCGACAGGTAGAGGACCCGGCTTCCCTCGAAGCGGACCAGGTCCTGGGCGGCTGCCATAGCCAGCGTGGTGCACCCGCATCCCCCCTGCCAGCTGACGAACGCGATCACCTCCATCCGGTCCGGCCTCGTCCCTGAGGCCCTTCGTCCGGTCAGTTTCTCATAGATGGAATAGATCTGCCCGAGCAGGACGGTCATCGGGCTGTATTTATAAATGGTGAAATGCTCCTCAGGGGCACGTCCTGTTTCCGACCTTCTCTCCGTCAGCCAGATAAGATTGCCGCCGCAGACCTTCTCCGCCCCCTCCTCATCCCAAAGCACGAGATCATATCCGTTCTGAAACGGCTTCCCCCCGTCCTGCATCCGCCGGCAGAATTCGCTGCATCCCATAAGGGTCAGATCGAAGTTCCGGTTCCCGATCAAAAGCGCTCTGGCCAGCGCCTCCCCATAGGCCTTGTCCTCGGTTATGATCGCGATTCTCATGTACTCCATCGCCCGCCTCCAAACCTTCTTTAAGATTGATTTACTTTATTTTACATATTTTGTTATATATTGTCAATTAAAATAGGGTGTCAGCCCGACGGTTTTCTGTTATAATGTGCATGTTATGTTTGAATCATTTGCCGGAAAAATCATTATTACATTTTTTATGTCCATGGTCCCCATCATCGAGCTTAGAGGCGCATTGCCCTCGGGCGTTGCTATGGGTCTTACGCCCTGGACAGCCTTTGCGGTAAGCGTGATCGGAAACATGGTCCCGGTCCCGTTTATCATTCTATTTATCCGTAAGATCCTTGACTGGATGAAGCGCTTTGACGGCTTCCGGCGTATTGCCGAGAAGCTGGAGAATAAGGCAAAAAAACACGAGGACAAAATCGTGAAATACGAAGCCCTCGGTTTGTTTATTCTCGTTGCGCTGCCGCTTCCCGGCACCGGTGCGTGGACCGGTTCCCTGGTCGCTGCGATTTTTGACATCCGTCTGAAGAACGCCGTCCCCGTAATATTCGCAGGGGTCCTGACCGCAGGACTGATCGTCCTCTTCATAACCTACGGTGTCGTCCTGATCGCCTGAGCGGCGGTCTTTTTTTATCACTTCCGGTTGGCTGCCCAGTAGAATGTCCCGACGAATAGTCCGCCCCCGACGATGTTGCCCAGCGTGACCGGGATCAGGTTCTTCACGAAGAAGTTCCCCCAGGTGAGTCCGGAGGTATCCAGGCCCAAAAGCTGGACCCACTCTTCATTAGAAGAAGCCATCAGGCCGGATGGGATGAAATACATATTCGCCACGCTATGCTCGAAGCCGCCGATGATAAAGAGCCCGATGCAGAACCAGATGGCGAACATCTTGCCGATGGCGACCTGCGCTCCCGTAGCCATCCAGACGGCCAGGCAGACCATCCAGTTGCAGAGGATCCCCAGAACGAACGCTTTGCCGAAATCAAGGCCGCACTTGCCGATCGCTGTCTTGATCGTGATGGCGCCGAGCAGACCCTCTCCGTTGCCAAGGAGCCCTGCGTAATTGACGAGAGCCGCCAGCAGAAGCGCCCCCACCAGGTTTCCGGCATATACGATGACCCAGTTGCGGAGCATCGCGCCGATGCCGAACCTCTTATCAAAGAGGCCTGTGACCATCAGGCAGTTGCCGGTGAACAGTTCCGCTCCGCAGAGCACCACCAGCATCAGTCCGACCGGGAAGACCGCTCCTGCCACGACCTTGCCCAGGCCGAAGGTAGACGGATCGCTCACCAGGTTGAATGAGGCCACCGTCGAAGCGTAGGCTCCGAAGGCGATATAGGCTCCCGCCAGGATCCCCAGAACGAAAAGTTTCCATACCGGCGCTGTCGCTTTGAAATCCCCGGATGCGGAAACCTTCTCCAGTATTTCTTTCGTGGTCAACATGTTCATCTTGGTTCCTCCCTGCGGAAAATAATCGTCGAATTCTGTCCCCCGAACCCGAAGGCATTGGTCATCGCAGCCCGTATCTCCTGTCCGGTCCGCGTCTGCCGGATGAGATCCAGATCCATCACCGGATCCGACAGGTTCAGTGTTGGCGGAAGTGTTCCGGTCTCTATGGCTTTGATACACGCGATGGCTTCCGTGATCCCTCCGCCACCCATCATGTGCCCGGTGGCTGCCTTAGTAGAACTCACCGCCGGCCGGCACCCGGCGAATACCGCTTTCATGGCACGGGCTTCCGCCAGGTCTCCCTTCGGAGCACCGGTCCCATGGGCATTGATATAGCCGATCTCTGCCGGGTCCATCTGCGCCCTGCCGAGGGCCTGCCGCATACAGTCTGCTGCCCTTTCCCCTTCTTCAAGCGGCTTCGTCACATGATAAGCATCGTTGTTGTTCGCCCACCCGGCAAGCTCCGCATAGATCTTCGCCCCGCGGCCTCTGGCATGGGATAGTGTCTCCAGCACCAGCGCTCCGCCGCCTTCCCCGATGACGAAGCCCTTCGCGGAAGCATCGAACGGCCTGCAGGCCAGCTCCGGATGTTCGTTCTCCCGGGACAGAGCCCTCGCATTCGAGAGCGAGTAGATCACCAGGGGGCACAGCGTAGAATCCGCCCCGACAGCGAGCATCATGTCCGCTTCTCCTGCGAGAAGCTGCATGGCGCTCATAAGGATCGCATCCCCTCCCGAAGCACAGGCGGTCGATACTGTGAAGCTGGGACCGGTGATGCCATGCTCGATGGCGATCTGTCCCGCCGCGATATTCCCGAGGATCCTCGGCACGAACCGCGGTCCCACGTTCTTATGAACGGCATTGGTCAGGATCTCCTGTGTCGCCGCTATGGTATCGATCCCGGACATGGCGGTCCCCATCACGATGCCGCAGCGCTCGGGCTCAGCCGGGAGTTTCTTTGCGGCACTTCCCGCCAGATCCCCGGCCTGCCCGGATCCGGCCGCATCCGCCAGCGCTTCATTCGCCGCCGCGAACGCATATTGCGTGAACGCATCCGTTTCATGGATCAGCTTGCCGGGCATATGATCCTCCGCCCGAAAATCCCGGACCTCTCCCGCGATCTGCACAGCAAGCTCCGAAGCATCAAAAGCGGAGATCCGGTCGATCCCGCACACGCCTTCTATCAGATTGTTCCAATAATCATTTACCCCCGTACCGACCGGGGTCACAGCCCCCATGCCGGTCACGACGATCCGTTCTTTTTCTCTCATAACATGTACATTTTACCCGTTTCTTCCGAGTAGGGCAAGGTATGTGTACTAATCCTTTTCAGTAGCATTTTCATATGGTATAATAGCAAAAACGGATAAGTAATGTGAGGTGATCCCATGCATCTGAATCAGATCCATAGTTTTCTCGCCGTCAGCAAGACCTTGAATTTCACGGGGGCAGCACGGCAGCTGGGCGTTCCCCAGTCGACGATCAGCCGGCAGGTGAACGATCTGGAATCCCAGCTTGGTGTCCGCCTGTTTTATCGTACGAAGCGGGACGTGCAGCTGACAGACGAAGGCAGGATCTTTCTCCCGTATGCACAGGAGATCGCGGATGCTGCCCGCAAGGGATCCTATGCGGTCCGCCAGCTCCATGAAGGTGCTGCCGGCCGTCTTTCGATCGCCGCTGCCGGGGCAGCGCAGAACTTCCTGTCGGAGGTCCTCGCCTCCTTTCATCAAAAGTATCCGGACATCTCCGTGGACATCACCCCTATCTCCGGAGGCACCAGCCTGATGGATGACATCGATGCTCCCTATGACTTCTGGTTCCTCTACCGTGATATGCTCCTCGATCCGGAGAATTTCGATTATATCCACACCCACCGGGAGCCGCTCTGCATCACCCGCCGGTCCTTGTCACGAAAAGATCCGGCAGACAAGCTGCCGGATCCGGAGGATATTGCTTCAGAACAATTCATTTTGTTGTCCGAAGATAATGACCCGATTCTCTATATGCAGGTGATGAATTACTGCAGGACCCACCGCTTCACGCCGAGGGTCGCCGGCACATTCGAAGATATCTCTTCCGTGCTCCTTTCGGTCAGCGCCGGGATCGGCATCTCGATCCTGCCTTCGGCACTTGCTGAGGCGGCTCCTTCTGTATCGGTCCAGCCTTTGCCCGAGGAATACGCTCTGGACTGCATCGCCGCATGGAAGCCGTCCCTTCTCAACCCCGCAGCTTCACTGTTTCTGGAGATCCTAAAAGGTTAGTCCTTCTTCGAGTCGTGGACCAACGCCTTCAGCTGCTCGAACAGTTCCGGATGGGTACGTTTGACACTGGTCGGCTTATAGTCTTCCTGCGTCGTCGTGTAGTGCACGGTTTCGGCCTCATGGCACAGCTCTCCTGTGTTCTCATTATAGACCTCGTAGCGGAAGTACATCCTGACCCCCGTGAACTTATAAAGCTCCATGTCCACCCGGAAGGTGTCCCCGAACCGGAGGAAACTGATAAACGTCGCTTTCGATTCGGTGAACGGGACGATGATCCCCTGCCGTTCGATCTCCGGGTAAGGGATCAGGTTCGCTTCCATCCAGGCCATACGGGCCTCCTCCAGGATACGGAGGTAGTTGGAATGATGGATGACCCCCATCCGGTCGGTCTCATAATAATTCACATCACGGCTGTAACTCCACATTTGAATCGCCTTCTTTCTTTTTTTATTTTCTCTTCAACACGCCAGCTTCCAGATCTTTCTCAGCCTGCTGTTTGAGAGCGTAGTGCATCTTCTTGCCGGTGGCGGTCATGGGGAGACTATCGACGATCTTGTACCATCTCGGCCGCTTGTAAGCGGACAGCATTGGTGTCTCGAGGCAGAAGTCGAAGACATCCTTGATCGTCAGATCCGGATCCTTCGGCACGATATAGGCTGCGATCGCCTGTCCTCTGGCTTTGTCAGGAACTGCCGTTACCATGCAGTCAGCGACCTTCTCAAACTCGTTGATCGCTTCCTCGACCTGCGTCGGGTAGATGTTCTCACCGGCACTGATGATCATGTCATCCTTTCGCCCATTGATGGTGACATAGAGATTCTCATCCCAGAAGCCAAGGTCATTGGTGTACATCCAGCCTTTGTAGAATTTGGCCTGCTGCTCGTCCGGGTTTTTATAGTAGCTGTAAGTGGTCTTGCCCGGGCAGTACAGGATGACTTCGCCGACGGTCTCGTTGTCGGTCGGTACCAGATCATCCGGCTCCGCCTTGCGGTCCTCATAGATCTTGACCACACGGACCTCATCGTCGATGCAGCTGCCGCCGACACTGCCGGCATACTCAGGCAGGTCATACGGCCGCAGGAAGTAGTTCCAGAAAGTCTCGGTCGTGCCGTATCCATTCAGGATGTTCGGTGTGAGGACCTCCAGGAAACGCTCGCAGGCCGCCTTCTCCAGCGGAGCACCCATGGTTACGAGGCCGCGCAGGGTCGAAATATCGGACGGATCCTTTTCCTGGGTCCTGGCCAGCATCTCCAGTGATGACGGGGAACCGGTCAGGAATGTGATCTTGTATTTCTCAACGTAATTCAGCGTCACACGAGGTGAGAACGCTCTCAGCAGAACAAGGCAGGCGCCTACGAAGAATGTCGGGCATGTGCCGCCGGAATGGCTGCCGCCTCTGTGGAACAGAGGCGTCATGTTCATGCAGACGTCCTTGCAGTTCAGCGGATAGTGCATGATCGCGTCGTGGGCGGACAGCACTTCATTGATGTCATTGAGCGGTACGTTCTTCGGCAGTGCGGAGGTTCCGCTGGTGCACATACGGATGACTTCGTCATAGATGTGGTGCGGGAAGTCCATAGCCGGAGCATCCTTGCTGTGATGCTTGACGTAATCCTCATAGTGGATATGTCCGAGGGGAACATCTTCTCCGTCCAGATTATCCGCCATGATCACGCGAAGCGGCTTATAAGAAGAAAGCTTCACGGCCTCAGCCACCATTTCCTTCATCTCAGCGCAGTAAACGACTACCTTCGGTTCATTGTGCTCGATCAGGCGAGCCACCTCACCCGGAGACAGTTTGAAATTCGCCAGATTGATAATAGCCCCGACTTTTCTCGGAGCGATGTAGCAGAAACAGAATTCCGGACAGTTGTTCAGGATCGACATGACCACGTCGTTCTTACCAACTCCGTCTTCCTTCAGCGCATTCGCCAGCATGTTGCATTCCTCGTCCAGTTCCTTGTATGTCCATGTCTGGTCCCGGTTAGGGTCGATCAGCGCCGGCTTGTTCGCATAACGTCTCACATTCCTCAAAAATCCATTGAGCCAGGTGTATTCGTGTTCAAAAGTTTCTATGAACATTCTGTCATCATATGTTCTGTTGGTAGTCATATTGCCAAAATTCCTCCTTTTTATCATATCCTAATAATTCACTATATGCATTATATAATAGCATTTGTTGTTTGTCAATACATTTCATTGTGATGGTGAGCAGGGAGTGCGCAGAATTCGTTTCAGCGCCATTTTTTTGCGCTCGTTGACCTGTTTAGCGTGTGTCAGAAACCGCTCTCAGAACGACGGTTTTTCGATTGGGATGGATTTGCCCGATCCGATGGGAGCGCACACCCAAAGGATCCCCCAATTCACTCCCATGGATGGGAGGAATATCGATCCATTCATGGGAGTGAAAGACTGGAATCCTTGGGAGCAGATGCCCAAGGATTCTGAGAGATCGCTCCCAAGGAGCGATTCGGCTCATCCAGCTTTTTGTCAGACGACAGGCGGGACAGTGCCGGAGCGGATTCCGCGGAGCTGTCACGATCGCAGGCGAAACGAGGGCACTGTCCCGCCTGTCATCGCAAAGAAAAAGGGCGTCGCACTAATTGCATAATGCGACAGCCCTGCTATCTTCCCAATATCTCTTATTCGAAATACTCCACCGCCGACTCGAACATCTTCATGTCGTAGTTTCCTGGAACGTTCTTATAGAGGTTCTCACCCACACGTTCCGCATGGCCCATCTTACCGAAGACGCGGCCGTCCGGAGAGGTCATGCCCTCGATAGCGTACATGGATCCGTTCGGATTGAACATGATGTCATCCGTTGGCTTGCCCTCGAAGTCCACATACTGGGTCGCGATCTGGCCATTCCGGGCCAGCTCTTCGAGCACTTCGGTTGGTGCGATCAGCCGTCCCTCTCCATGGGAGACAGGAACGGTGTAGATCTCGCCGAGACCAGCCTTTGTAAGCCACGGGGACTTGTTGGAAGCCACGCGGATCCGGACCAGCTTGGACTGGTGGCGCGCGATCTCGTTAAAGGTCAGCGTCGGGGATTCACTATCCGTATCGCGGATCTCGCCATATGGCACGAGCCCCAGCTTGATCAGCGCCTGGAATCCGTTGCAGATACCTGCAGCCAGTCCCCCGCGCACGTCCAGCAGATCGGTGACCGCTTCTGTGACCGCCGGGTTCCGGAAGAACGCCGTGATGAACTTACCTGAGCCATCCGGCTCGTCGCCGCCGGAGAAGCCGCCCGGGATGAAGAACATCTGAGCCTGTGCCAGCTTGGCCGCGAACTCATCTACTGAGCTTGCGATGGCATCCGCCGTCAGGTTCCGGATGATGCAGATCTCAGGCTCAGCGCCCGCTGCCGCGAACGCGCGGGCGGAATCGTATTCACAGTTGGTGCCCGGGAAGGCCGGGATCAGCACCTTCGGCCTCGGGGTCCGCACGATCGGACCGCCGGTCGGCACGGCATCTGCCCCATGGTCCATATCGCCCCGCCCTGCCGCATCATACCGCAGGTCCGGAAGCTGCTGGGCAGCTGTCTCGATGTTGAACGGATAGACCGATTCCAACTTATCTTCATAGATGGCCTGCAGCTCTGCCAGGTCGATCTTCTGTCCGCCGCAGCCGCAGCAGATGGCCGCCTCTTCTGTGGTACAGCCAAGCAGGAAGCACCCGCCGGCAGGATCACCGACTTTAGCCTCTCCGAAGACATCCATCTCCCCTTCGATCTCCAGGATGAAGGAGCCATAGTGCCATCCGAAGAGATCCCGCATCTGTTCCCCGGCGATGCCCGGTACATAGGAGAATCCGATCCGGTTACCGAAGCCCATCTTCATGACGCCCTCGGCGATGCCGCCAAAGCCCGGTGTCCAGGCAGCACAGAGTCTGCCCTCTGCCGCCAGGCGGCGCACGATCTCGAAGTTCGCTTTCAGGGACTCCAGATCCGGAAGACCTTCCCCGTTCAGCTCCGGCTGGAGCAGGTAGACGTTATGGCCTGCCGCCTTGAATTCCGGGGAGATGACCTGGTCCGCCTCTGCCGTGGTGATCGCGAACGATACCAGGGTCGGCGGGACGTCGATGTCCTCGAAGGATCCGCTCATGGAATCCTTGCCTCCGATGGCTGCCGCTTCAAGACCCAGCTGCGCCCGAAGGGCTCCGAGAAGAGCCGCGAACGGCTTGCCCCAGCGGGAAGGATCCTTGCCCAGCTTCTCGAAGTATTCCTGGAAGCTCAGGTAAGTCGCTTCCTTCGCGGAACCTGCCGCACAGATCAGCTTACAGATGGAATCCGTGACCGACAGATATGCTCCGTGATACGGGCTGGCCTTCATGATAAACGGATTGTATCCCCAGGACATGATGGAGACGGTCGAGGAAGTGCTCTTTTCTACGGAGATCTTCTGGGCCATGACCTGTGCCGGAGTGCGCTGGTATTTACCGCCGAACGGCATCAGGACCGTGCCTGCACCGATGGTGGAATCGAACTTCTCCGAAAGCCCCTGCTTGGAGCAAACGTTCAGGTCGCCGGCCATAGCCTTGTAATTCTCAGTGAATGTGCCGGACACTTCCTTCACCGGGAGCTCAGCGTCCTGCACCTTCACGGTGATATGCTTGTCCGCTCCGTTGGAATCCAGGAAGCTTCTGGCGATGTCCACGATCGTCCTGCCTCTCCAGTGCATGACGAGACGCGGCTCCTCGGTCACGACCGCTACCACCGTTGCCTCCAGGTTCTCAGCCGCAGCGATCTCGAAGAACCGGTCCTTGTTCTCAGGAGCGACGACCACAGCCATTCTCTCCTGGGATTCACTGATGGCGAGTTCTGTCCCGTCGAGTCCTTCATACTTCTTCGGGACCACATCCAGGTCGATGTCCAGCCCGTCGGCCAGTTCCCCGATGGCTACAGAAACGCCGCCCGCGCCGAAGTCATTGCAGCGGCGGATCATGCGGGAGCTTTCGGGATTGCGGAACAGCCTTTGCAGCTTGCGTTCCTCCGGAGCATTTCCCTTCTGGACCTCCGCTCCGCAGTTCTCAAGGGAAGAGACGTCGTGGGACTTGGAGGATCCTGTCGCGCCGCCGCATCCATCACGCCCGGTCTTGCCGCCGAGCAGGATGACGATGTCGCCCGGCTCCGGCCGCTCGCGGACCACATTCGCCGCCGGGGCTGCACCCACAACGGCTCCGAGTTCCATGTGCTTCGCCGCATATCCATCGTGATAGATCTCCTCGACGAGGCCGGTAGCTACGCCGATCTGATTGCCATAAGAGGAGTAGCCGTCCGCCGCAGAGGTCACGATCTTTCGCTGCGGGAGCTTGCCTTCCAGCGTCTGGTTCAGCGGGCGCAGCGGATCTGCCGCACCGGTGATACGCATAGCGGTATATACATAAGCCCTGCCCGACAGCGGGTCTCTGATCGCTCCGCCGATACAGGTGGCGGCACCTCCGAATGGCTCGATCTCCGTCGGGTGGTTATGGGTCTCATTCTTAAAGAGCAGGAGCCAGTCTTCCTCCTTGCCATCGATCTTCGCCTTTATCTTCACGGTGCAGGCGTTGATCTCCTCGGACTCATCGAGGCCCGGCATCTTGCCTTCTGCCTTCAGGACTTTCGCCGCTATGGTCCCGATGTCCATCAGCGTCACCGGTTTGGTCCGGCCAAGATCCTCCCGGATCTTCAGGTAATCCGCATAGGCTGCCTGCAGCACGCCGCCCTCCGGTCCCTCGAACTCGACGTCGTCGATGACCGTATTGAACGTCGTATGTCTGCAGTGGTCCGACCAGTAGGTGTCGATCATCCGGATCTCTGTCAGGGTCGGCGCACGGCCTTCTTCCCGGAAATATGTCTGGCAGACCAGGAGGTCATCCAGGTCCATCGCCAGCCCGAGATCGTCCACCATCGCCTGAAGGCCATCTGCCTCCAGCGCATTGAAGCCTTCAAGGACGGCCACATCCGGCGGGGCATCATAGATCACCTTAAGTGTTTCCGGCATCTCCATGGACGCCTCTCTGGTCTCCACCGGGTTGATCACGTGTTTTTTGATCGCTGTCACATCCTCTTCGGACAGCTCTCCTTCCAGGGCATAGACCTTCGCATATGCCACCAGAGGCCGCTCTTTCTGAGAGATGATCTGGATGCACTGCGCCGCAGAGTCCGCTCTCTGGTCGAACTGTCCCGGCAGCGCTTCTACCGCGAACACTTTCGCTTCCCCAAGGGATGCTTCCGAAAGCTCCCGGTAAACGAGGTCGACCTGCGGTTCGGAGAACACATTCCCGATGGATGTCTCAAACATCTCCGGATCCACGTCCTCTACATCGTAGCGGTTCAGTATGCGGACCTTCTCCAGCGTCCCGATCCCAAGAAATGCCTTGACCTCAGAAAGCAGCGCTCTGGCCTCGCTCGCTTCGCTCTCTTTTTTCTCAACATATACTCTGTAAACCATAGCTTACTCCTTTTTCGCTGCCAGCGCCCGCTGACCGATGTCTGTTCTATAGAATGCCTTTTCAAAGGTGATTTTGTTTACATTGGCGTAAGCGTCCCGGATCGCATCTTCCAGAGTATCCGCGACTGCGGTCACTCCGAGGACTCTGCCGCCGCTGGTCAAAAGCTGGCCTTCCTGCTCGCCCTGTCCAGCCTTTGCACCGGCGATGAACACATCCACGTTCTGGTCCATCTCCCCGATCTCCATCGGGAAGCCCTTCTCATAGCTGACCGGTTAGCCGCCGGATGCCATGACGACGCAGCAGGAATACTTGTCCGCGAACTTCACTTCCACTTCGCCGAGCCGTTCGTCCGCCACCGCCTCCATGATGGTGTACAGGTCGCTCTCGAGCAAAGGCAGGACCACCTGTGTCTCCGGATCGCCGAACCGGCAGTTGTATTCGATGACCTTCGGGCCGTCCTCCGTGATCATGAGGCCGAAGTAGAGACAGCCTTTGAACGTCCGTCCCTCCGCATTCATCGCCTCCATCGTCGGGAGGAAGATCTCCTTCATGCAGCGCTCCGCGACTTCCGGTGTGTAGTACGGGTTCGGAGCAACGGTCCCCATACCGCCGGTATTCAGGCCCTGATCTCCGTCCAGCGCCCGCTTATGGTCCTGAGAGGAAACCATCGGCACGATGGTCTTGCCGTCCGTGAAGGAAAGCACCGAGACCTCCGGTCCGGTCAGGAATTCCTCGATGACGATCCGGCTTCCGGAATCGCCGAATTTCTTTTCTTCCATCATGGAGCGGACCGCTGCTTTCGCGTCCTCCCTGGTCTCCGCGATGATGACGCCTTTACCCAGCGCCAGGCCGTCCGCTTTGACGACGGTCGGGATCGGCGCTTCGTCCAAATAGGCGAGCGCTTTGTCCATCTCGGTGAACGTCTCATACTGAGCGGTCGGAATGTTGTATTTTCTCATCAGATCCTTGGCGAACACCTTGCTCGCTTCGATGATCGCCGCGTCTTTCACCGGGCCGAAGCATTTGATTCCGAGCGCTTCCAGCCGGTCAACGCATCCCATGGCCAAAGGATCGTCCGGAGCGACCACGGCAAAATCCACCGGATGGCCCTTGACGAATTCCACGATCCCGTCGATGTCCGTGGCCCCGATATTCATGCAGTCCGCATCTGCCGCGATACCGCCGTTGCCCGGCAGGGCGTAGATCGCCTCAATGTTTTCGTTCTCTTTCAGTTTCTTGATGATCGCATGCTCACGGCCGCCGCCGCCAACAACTAGTACTATCATTCTACACACCTCTCTTAGTGATGGAACAGCCGGACGCCGTTGCACGCCATCACGACTCCATATTCATTGCAAGTTTTGATGACCTCATCGTCCCGGATCGATCCGCCCGGCTGCACGACGTAGGAGACACCGCTCATGTGCCCTCTCTGGATGCTGTCGCCAAACGGGAAGAACGCGTCGGAAGCGAGGGATGCTCCGGTGATCCCGGAAAGGTATGCTTTTTTCTCCTCTCTGGTCAGAGGCTCCGGCTGCTCACTGAAGTATTTCTGCCAGTTGCCCTCTGCACAGACATCCTCTTCGTATTCATTGACATAACCGTCGATGGCGTTGTCACGGACCGCACGGGGCAGGCCTTCCTTGAACGGGAGGTTCAGGACCTTCTCATGCATCCGCAGATGCCATGTGTCCGCCTTGCCTGCCGCCAGTCTGGTGCAGTGGATACGGGACTGCTGTCCGGCACCTACGCCGATGCACTGTCCGTCCATAGCGAAGCAGACGGAGTTGGACTGGGTATATTTCAATGTGATCAGAGCGATGATCAGGTCGATCTTCGCATCTTCCGGGATCTCCTTGTTCTCGGTCACTATGTTTTCGAGCAGGCTTTCATCGATTTTAATGTTATTGTGCCCCTGCTCGAAGGTGATGCCGAACACCTGCCGGCGCTCCTGTTCCTCCGGCTCATACTCCGGGTCGATGGCGATGATGTTGTAGCCGCCCTTCTTCTTTCCCTTCAGGATCTCCAGGGCTTCGTCCGTGTAACCCGGGGCGATGATGCCATCCGAAACCTCTCTCTTGATGATGTTCGCCGTCGTCGCATCGCACACATCCGACAGAGCGATGAAATCACCGAAGGAGCACAGACGGTCCGTACCACGGGCACGGGCATAAGCACAGGCCAGCGGAGAGTCATCCAGGCCTTCGATGTCGTCTACGAAATAGGCTTTTTTCATCTTCTCCGGCAGCTTCTTGCCGACAGCGGCGGACGTCGGGCTGACGTGTTTGAATGAGGTCGCAGCCGGAAGACCGGTGGCTTCCTTTATCTCCTTGACGAGCTGCCAGGAGTTGAAGGCATCCAGGAAATTGATGTATCCCGGACGTCCGTTCAGGATCGTGATCGGAAGTTCCCCGCCTTCTCTCATATAGATCTTTGCCGGTTTCTGGTTCGGGTTGCATCCATACTTCAGTTCGAATTCTTTCATTGCTGTCTCCTCCATATTCTACTCATACTTATTGATCAGCCGGTCTTCATATTCGCCCGTCGCCGGATCTGTGTAACGTACATATAATGAGATCTTATTGGCTGCGTCCAGGTTTCTCCACATCTCCTCTGCGAACGCGTCGATGTCGTCCGGGATGCTGATGCGTTCCGGCTCTCCCGCGAAGGTCGGCAGCGGATTGCCATCGCATTCGTAGGTATGGATGAAATGGCCGAGCCCCGCTTCCGGCTCAAAGGAGTAGGTGTATCTGCCGCAGCGGTTGCCATCCGGGTCTTCGCTTTTTAGGATGCTCATTTTGTATGCAAAGGCTGGTCCGTCCTCTGTCTTATCTCCCCTGAAGCGGATGATCCCGCTGATCCTCGGGGTCAGGTTCGGATGATCCGGCTCGAACTGCCGGGTCTCGAGGGCCTGCTCGAATGTCTTGCCCTCCTTCAGGAAATCATAGATCGTATCGGTCTGGTCTCCGTTGGTCACGATCAGGTTATTTTCGTAGCTGCGCAGGGCGGCGTAGATGATCAGGGAAGGATCCTTGACCTTTGACGGGTCGAACGGCTCGGTATAGAGTGCTCCGTCCTTTAATGAGAATACGCGGTTGCGGCTGTTTTCGGACCGGCCCATGATGAAGTAGGCGGCCGCTGCCTTCCCGCTGGTTTTCGTTTCTCCGATCACGATGCCGCGGCCCGGATAGGCGTTGTCCGCCAGGAGCTTCCCGATATCATCGATCTGATACTGTTTCGTTCTCGCATTCTTTTCCATCATCAACCTCTTTGCTACTTTCTCGGCGGCCTGCGGCAGGATCTGCCACTCAGCCTCCGCCATCACACGCTTCTGCAGGATCTTCGGGGTGTCGTTCTTCTTGATCATGACTGCTTTCTGCAGGATGATCTGGCCCCCATCGGGGATCTCATTGACATAGTGCACCGTCGCTCCGGTGACCTTGACTCCGTAATCCAGTGCCATCTCGTGCACCTTCAGGCCATAGCAGCCTTTGCCGCAAAATGCCGGTATGAGAGACGGATGGACATTGATGATCCTGCGGTCGTATCTCTTCACGAAATCCGCGCTCAGGATGGACATGAATCCGGCGAGCACGATCATATCGATGTCTCGACTCTCGAGCTCCTCCAGAATGCCCCGCTCGAACGCTTCCTGACTGCCGGCCTCTTTTTTCGTGACCACGGCGGTCTCGATGCCGGCATCCTCCGCCCGCTTCAGTCCGTGGGCGATAGAGTTCGAGGACAGCACCAGTACGATCCGTCCGTGCCGGAGCACGCCGTCCTTCTGCGCATCGATCAGCGCCTGCAGATTCGTCCCGTTCCCGGAGATCAGTACTGCGATCTTCGTTTTTACCAAAGGATCACCCCCTCTTCAGATGGCACCACTTCGCCCAGCATATAGGCGTCTTCCCCCGCTTCGCGGAGCACCTGCAATGCCTGCGGAGCATCCTCCGCGTCCACGATGCAGATCATGCCTACGCCCATATTGAATGTATTGAACATATCGTGCTCCGATATCTCTCCGGTTTTGGCAATATGCTCAAAAATCGGGAGCACGCGTACATCCTCCTTCTTGATCTTCGCGGACAGCCCTTCCGGAAGGCTCCGCGGGATATTCTCATAGAATCCGCCGCCGGTGATGTGGGCTACGGACTTGACGCTCACCTGCTCCATCAGGCTCAGCACCGGCTTCACGTAGATCTTCGTCGGTGTGAGCAGGGTCTCCAGCAGGCTCTTGCCGCCGAGTTCTTCAACCGGCTGTGTGAGATCGCTGTTTTCGACGTCAAAAACCTTTCTCACGAGGGAGAACCCGTTGGAATGGACACCGCTCGATGGGAGCGCGATGATCATATCTCCTTCTTTCACCTGATTTTTGTCCAGAAGCTTCGCCCGGTCTGCGATGCCGACGGCAAACCCGGCCAGGTCATATTCATCCTCCGGATAGAAGCCCGGCATCTCCGCTGTCTCGCCGCCGATCAGAGCCGCCCCGGACTGCACGCATCCTTCGGACACGCCCTTCACGATGTCCGCGATCCTCTCCGGAAGATTCTTGCCGCAGGCGATGTAGTCCAGGAAAAACAGCGGCTTCGCTCCGACACAGATGATGTCATTGACGCACATGGCCACACAGTCGATCCCGACCGTATCGTGCTTATCTGCCAGAAATGCCAGTTTCAGCTTGGTTCCGACTCCATCGGTCCCGCTGACCAGGACCGGCTCGCTCATCCCGGTGATATCCGGCTTAAACAGCCCGCCGAAGCCGCCAACGTCGGATAACACGCCGTCCGTCATCGTCCGGCCAACATGCTCCTTCATCAGCTGCACTGCCTTATACCCTGCGGTGATGTCTACTCCGGATGCCGCGTAAGCATCAGATCTAGAATTCTTGGTCATATCGATCGATTCCTTTCTGTCTTAATCCTTCCCGTTCCAGCAGTAAGTGCAGATCTCCGATTCATCCAGGCCGATCGCCTCGATGATCAGGTCTATGTTCTGGAATTCCAGCGACTTGAGGTGCAGTTTCTCGCAGATCGCCGCCCTGAGCGCTTTGCCGCGCTCGGTCCTGCCGTCGCTATATTCCTCGATGTGCTTCTCTCCTTCTTCCCCTTCGAGTTCCAGGATCGTGCGTCTGGCGATCAGATCCATATCCGAAGTCGATCTGGAGAAGTTGA
The DNA here is from genome assembly GCA_017431395.1 of Bacillota bacterium. GTDB lineage: Bacteria > Bacillota > Clostridia > Peptostreptococcales > Anaerovoracaceae > Lentihominibacter. The sequence continues at coordinate 16,829 of JAFRLD010000115.1, forward strand.
GGTACTTGCAGCCATACATGATCGGCGGGCAGGCGGATCTCATATGCACTTCATCCGCCCCGTTCTCGTAGAGGAATTCCACGGTCTCTCTCATCTGGGTCCCCCGCACGATACTGTCGTCCACGAAGAGCAGTTTCTTCCCTTTGATCAGTTCCTTGACCGGGACTAGCTTCATCTTGGCTACGCGGTTACGTTCCTTCTGATTGACCGGCATGAAGCTTCTGGGCCAGGTCGGGGTGTACTTGACGAATGCCCGCGCATAATCCACATGACATTCGTTGGAATATCCTACCGCATGGGCGATGCCGGAATCCGGCACTCCGCAGACGTAGTCGATATCAAAGGACTTGCCGTTCTCCCTGTCGAACTGAGCCATGAGTCTGCCGTTACGATTCCGCATGGTCTCTACATTGACCCCTTCGTAGGTGGAGTTGGGATACCCGTAATAGGACCAGAGGAAGGCGCAGATGCATTTTTTCTTCAGCGGCCCCGCAAGGGTCCGGACCGCATCCGCTCTGACCTCCACGATCTCTCCGGGTCCGAGCTCATGACAGGTCTCATAACCCAGCTTCTCATAGGCGAAGTGCTCGAAGGAGATCGCGTACCCATCCCCGTCCTTTCCGATCAGGATCGGAGTGCGTCCCAGCTTGTCCCTGGCGGCGAGCACGACACCATCCTGCTTCATAATCAAAATAGAAGCAGAACCGCGTATGGACTCCTGGGCGAACTTCACCCCGTCCACGAAATCGGATTTCTGGTCGATCAGCGATGCAACGAGCTCGGTCTGATTGATCTTGCCGCCGCTCATAGCTTCGAAGTGCCCTCCGCTGAACGCCAGATACTGCTTCACTAAATCTTCTAAGTTATTGATCACGCCAACGATCAGGATGGCGTAGGTCCCATGATTGGAATGGATCATCATCGGCTGCGGGTCCGTGTCGCTGATGCATCCGATCCCGGAGGTGCCTGTGACTTTAGTCACCAGGTCCTCGAACTTCGTCCGGAATGGGGAATGCTCGATGTTATGGATCTCCCTCTTGATTCCGTTCTCGGGATCATAGATGGCCATGCCTCCCCGCTTCGTGCCTAAATGTGAGTGGTAATCCGTACCATAAAACACATCCATGACCACATCCCGTTTTGATACTGCTCCAAAATAACCGCCCATAGCTTATTTCCTTTCTCTTCCCAAACTCTTAACTGCTAAAGTTCCAGGGCCTTATCCTTTGCCAGTACGTTCTCTGCCGCCTTCGCACGGTCCGCTTTAAGTCTTGCCGCGAGTTCCGGCTCACCGACCGCTATGATCTGTGCTGCCAGGATCGCCGCATTCGCTGCTCCGTCGATCGCGACCGTCGCCACCGGGATCCCGCTCGGCATCTGCACGGTGGAAAGCAGTGCGTCCAGCCCATCCAGTGTCGATGATTTTACCGGTACTCCGATGACCGGAAGACAGGTGTTCGCCGCGATCGCTCCAGCCAGGTGCGCCGCCTTACCCGCGAAGCAAATGAGCGCTCCGAAGCCTTCCGCCTCCGCACTCTCCGCGAAAGCCTTCGCCTGGACCGGTGTCCGGTGGGCCGAATAGATATGCGCTTCGTACGGGACTCCAAGATCTTTCAGTTTATCTGCCGCCTTCTGTACGACCGGCAGATCGCTGTCACTTCCCATGATCAGTCCGACTTTTTTCATTCTTTCTTTATCTCCTTCTCAAAAAAACAAAAACAGGTCAAATACAGCCTGTTTACTAACACAAAACAATTACTAATAGTCACTTTTTTTCGGCGCGTGGTAGAGACGTTCAGGCCATCATACTGAATATATATTAGTAAACTGTATTCACTTACCTGTCAATCTTACCACAACCCTGTGGAAATCAAAAGTGTTTTGTCTCGATTATG
>JAFRLD010000116.1 GCA_017431395.1 Bacillota bacterium
GGCGTGCTCGGTCTGGAAGCGGCTTCTGAGTTCCTGAAGACCGGACGCAGAGTGACGATCGTAGAGATGGCACCGTCCCTCATGGGCCGGCAGCTGGATGAGACCGGTTCCCGGTTCCTGAAGGCAGCGGCTGAAGCGAAGGGAGCACGTGTCATCACCGGCGCCAACATCCAGTCCATCGAGGCAGGCGGCGTACAGCTCGAAGGCGAAATGATCCCGGCTCAGCTGGTGATCCTCTCGACCGGAACGAAGGCCAACGTTCAGGTGCTCCAGACCGCGGGAGCATCCGCAGAGCGGTTCGTGAACGTGAACGATCATATGGAAACGACCCTTCCGGATGTCTTCGCGGCAGGCGATGTAGCAGCTTGCAACGGCGTTTCCATCGGCATCTGGAACCAGGCCGTAGAGATGGGCCGCGTAGCCGGTGCGAACGCGGTCGGCGATTCCTTGGTCTATGAGGGCATCACCCCGGCGGTCAGCTTCACGGGCTTCGGCATCGACCTCTTCGCTTTGGGAGATACCGGCAAGAAGGAAGGCGAGATCTACAAGACGATCGAAGTCGACGATCCGCGGCTCCTCACTTACCGGAAATTCTACTTCCTGCACGATGTCTTCGCAGGCGCGGTCGTGATCGGCGACACTTCCTGCAGCGGCAAGGTGCTCGAGGCATACCAGAACAAGGCCGATGTGGAGACGACGCTGGCTCTGCTGCACAAGTGGTAATGAAACCGGAAAAGGAGCGGATCAATGGCAAAAGTGAGATTCCCGTTCGATCATTATAATATTGATACGCCTGAGGCATTTCGTGCAAAGGCTGGTCAGGCCGGTTATCAGATCCCGGTGAGCTCCGATCTGGGAGCGCTCCGTAAGTCTTTTTCCGTGGATGGCCACAGGTTCGAGAATGCTATGGCGGTCCAGCCTTTGGAAGGCAAGGACGGATGCGCGAATGGCGCGCCTACATCTCTGACCCATGCCCGCTACGAGAAGTTAGCGGCGCAGGGGGCAGGGCTCCTTTGGGTCGAAGCTACGGCGATCTGCCCGGAGGGAAGGGATTCCCTGCAGCAGCTCTGGATAAACCGGGAGAGTCTGCCGGGATTTCAGCAGCTGGTACAGACCATCGATCAGGCAGCCGTTCAGGCCGGATACCGGCCGCCGTATAAGATCATCCAGCTGACCCACTCCGGAAGATGCAGCGTGGATGCGTCGGGCATGCCGAAACCGCAGGCAGCATTCGCCAGTCCATATCTGGACCCGGCGATGGGGACACCGGAGATCGTGAGCGATGAGTACCTCGATCAGCTGCAGGAGCAGTTCGGGGAGGCAGCGGTGCTGGCCGCAGAAGCCGGTTTCGATGCCGTAGAGCTGAAGCTCTGTCACCAGTATCTTTTCAAAGAACTGCTCTGTGCTTATACCCGGCCCGGCAGATACGGCGGCAGTCAGGAGAACCGGTTCCGCTTCGCCCATGGAGCTATAGATCAGGTCCGGCGGCGCCTCGGGACCCGGATCGATATCGTCGTCAGGCTCAACGCTTATGACGGGATCCCATGGCCGTATGGTTGGGGAATGGCTAAGCCGGAAGGATGGAAGGTCCAGGGCGGTCCGGATGGAGTGAAGTGCCCGTACAGCAATGTCAATGCTGCATCGTCAATAGACGATATACGGACAAACTGGCCCGGAAACCCTGCGCCTGTGGTCATTTCAGAGGCGGAGAAGAGCAGCTGGCGGGGCAACCCGGAACGTACGCAGCTGGTCAGCGAAGGAGAAAGCAACTGGCACGGCAATCCGGACAACACCCGAATCAGAGGTGTGGTAGTCAGCAACTGGTCCGGCAATCCGCAGCGCGTCAGACTGACCGAGGAAGAAAAAAGCAATTGGTCCGGCAATCCGGATCACAACCGGATCCGGCGGACCGTAGCCAGCAACTGGACAGGTAATCCACGGTTCTCAGAAAACCCGGCCTGCCCTCTGGCGCATGTATGTGCCCAGGCAGCGTCATGTGCCCAGGCGCAGGCAGGCTCTCAGGCATCAGCCGGGGCAGCCTCCCTTCCGACAGGGCCGATGCGGATCGACCTGACCGAAGTGAAAGAACTGATGCGGCAGCTCTATCGCAAAGGCATCCGTATCTTCAATCTATCCACCACCAGCCCACGGTTCGCGCCGGCGGGCAATGGATACATGGATAATTTCAGTGAAACGGCAGAAGTGGATCCATTCGCCGGTGTCAGCGCTCTGCTGGCCGCGACCAAGGAGATCCGCGGCGAGATGCCGTCCGATCTGAAAATCGTCGGGACCGGCCTCAGCTGGTTTGGCCCGTTCAGCGCCAGCGTGGGCGCCGGCGGGATCGAACACGGCTGGTTCGACATCGCAGGCTTTGGCCGCAGTGTCATGGCGGACAATCATTTCATCCCGTCGATCCTGCAGGGGAACGATCCGGGGCGGACCAGCTTTTGCGTGGGCTGTGACCATTGCTTCGAGCTCTTTTTCGCAGACCTTCCCACCGGATGCGCCATGCGGCGCCCCGCCTACCGGGATCTCTATCAGGGGTCCCAGGCAGAGGGCCGGCTCGGAAGCGGGAAAGTGATCTATTGATGGACATTTGATATTTGAGGAGGCTTGTTACTTTCTGTGATGGGCTTCTTTTTTTGCATTCTCGTGAGCGAAGATTCACTTGACGGTGTAAAGCCGCTAACGTACAATGAGGGTGAACACGTGAGCGAGAATTCACGAGAGATCGATAGGCGCTCACTGGAATATGGTCGGAGGAGAAAAAATGATATACAAGAGAGAAGAAGCCGCATCCCGGATCCTGAAAGCCTGTGAAGTCCTGGTCAGAAAAGAGCTGATCGCCAGGACCTGGGGCAACGTCAGTGCGCGCCTTTCGAAAGACAGCTTTCTTATCACACCAAGCGGCAGGGCTTACGAGACATTGACGGAAGAGGATCTGGTAGAGGTCAGGATCAAGAACCAGGAATGGGAAGGGGACATCAAACCATCCAGCGAGAAAGGGATGCATGCCGGGATCTATCAGCTTCGCCCGGACTGTGATTTCATCATTCACACCCATCAAGTCAATGCCTCGGCGATCAGTGTGTTGGGGGAGCATATCGATCTCACGTCTTTTTCCTCACGCTCGATCTGCAAGGAGAACGAGAGAGAGATCCTGGGACCGGTGGTTCCCTGCGCGTTTTACGGAATGTCCTCTACGAAACGGCTGGCTAAGAATGTCGTGCGAGCTCTGAAAGAATACCCGGAGGCGCAGTCTGCCCTGATGCGCTATCATGGGGCGGTCTGTTTGGGAGAGGACGATGCAGATGCACTCCAGGTGGCAGAGACTTTAGAGACGATTTGCGGGAGACTCTATGAGAAGCTTACCGGAGAGAAGCTCCACACGCGGGTCGGAAGCGGGACCAACTATCAGATCCAGAAGGGTGCGGGCGGCTACCGCATCCATACCTGGACGCCATACATCATGGAGATGAGCCTGCGGGGCAAGACAGTGATGCCGTATCTGGACGACATGGCGCAGATCGGCGGGACATCGTTTCGGTGCATCCCACAGGATCCGACCCCGGAGCAGGTCAAGGCGGCTCGCAAAGGCAGGAATGCCATTTTTGTCAGAGGAGACGGGGCGATCTGTTTCGCGGAGAGGCCCGAAGAAGCGAAAGCGGTCGCCATCGTTCTGGAGAAAAACTGCCAGGCAGCCAATCTGGCCCTAAAAAAAGCCATTCCCCCGGTAGACAGCATCAGCGCGCGGCTTGAACGGGCCGTGTACCTGAAGAAGTATGCGAAGCTAAAGGACAAAGGAGATGGAGCATGCTAAAGCCTTTGACACAGGAGCAGATCGATCGGATCATCGAAACAGGGATCCGGCATTTCGCAGACAAAGGTTTCGCCGGGGCCAATGTGAACAAGATCGCAGCGGAGGCAGGCGTCAGTGTCGGTGTGGTATATAAGTACTATCAGGGCAAGCAGGACCTGTTCCGGGCCTGCGTGGAGCGAAGTCTGGACTATCTGGACCGGGTGTTTGCTGAGACCCGGCAGCAGGGCGGAACGCTGATGGAGATGATCGGGAATCTGATCCGGCAGAACCAGATCGCCGCCCGGAAGCATCCGGAATATTTCCGGCTATATCATCAGATCACCGTGTCGGGAGCACCGGCAGGCCCGGAGAAAGAAGTGCCGGGGGGAGCAGAAGCCGGTTCGGTGGAAGAAGCCCCTGGGGGAGCACCGGCCGGTTTGAAGGGAAAACTGCCGGATGGAGCACCGGCCGGTTTGAAGGGAAAACTGCCGGATGGAGCACCGACCGGTATAGCGGACCTGATCGAGGGAAGGTCTGCGCGGATGTATCGGGAGCTGCTTACGGCGGCGAAGGATGCGGGCGAGGTCCGTGCAGAGATGGACCCGGCTCTGTTCGCCTTCTTCTTTGACAACCTCATGATGACGCTCCAACTCACGTACGCCTGTGAATATTACAGGGATCGGTACCGGGTGTACTGCGATGACAAGATCACAGAGGGCAGGGCGCAGGACGAGAAGATCCGCAGCCAGCTCATGAAATTTATCGAGGGAGCATTGGGAACATAGACGAAAGAGTCATGAGCGAAACGTGTATTTTAGCATATGATATGGGATCGACCGGCGTGCAGACCTGTCTGTTCCGGATCGGCGAAACGATCGATACGAACAAACGGGCGTTAAAGATCGAGGAAAAAGAAGCAGAGAGAAAAACCGCTCTGGCGGAACAGGAGTAAACCATGCATATTTACGAACGGGGATTTCAATTCGGAATGGGGATCGGCATGAAGCTGATGCCAGCCTCTAAGCAAAAGCTGGTCTCAGGGCCGGGAAGCCTGACTGAAGTGCCTGGACTGCTCGCGGAGCAGGGGCTCGAGAAGCCTCTTATCGTGACCGGACCCAGAGTGTCGAAAACGGACTTCTTCCAAAGGCTGGCCCGCGCGCTGAAGGAAAGCGGAAGGGAAGCAGCCATATTTAACGAAGTCGAGCCGGATCCATCGACAGACCTCATAGGCCGTGTCATATCTGCGTATGAAAGCAATGGATGTGACTGCTTCATTGCTCTCGGCGGCGGATCCAACATGGACGCCGCCAAGGCCGCGGCAGCTGCGCTGGCGCGGCCCGGCAAGACCCTGCAGCAGCTGGGAGGCGTCATGAAAGTCCGGAGCAAGACTCCCTACATGATCGCGATCCCAACGACCGCAGGGACCGGATCAGAATGCACCGTGGCAGCGGTCGTAACGGACAGCAAGACGCATCGTAAATTCGCGATAAACGACCCATGCCTCTGCCCGGATGCCGCGGTCCTTGACGCGGACCTGACGGCAGGACTTCCATCGCACGTGGTGGCAGCGACCGGCATGGACGCGCTGACGCATGCCATCGAGGCCTGGCTGAACCGGCCGTACCATAAGAGGGGGACCCCGCGTCAGTGCGCGCAGGCGGTGCACGATATCATGATGTACCTGCCGTTCGTATACGAGGCCGCACGGGCGGGGGAGAAGGCGCCCGCGGTTACGGCTACTGGGGACCCCTCGACTGGAGCACCAGCCGCTGCGGAAACCCAGGCTGCAGTTACAGCAACAGCCTCGGTCGCCGAGGAAGCCCCGGCGAGCGTGGATATGTCCCGGGCTCGCCAAAAGCTGCTGGAGGCATCGTACCTGGCCGGCCAGGCCTTCACCGTCGCCTGCGTTGGCAATGTCCATGCGATCGCCCATACGCTCGGCGGCCTTTACCACATTCCCCATGGAGAGGCGAACGCAGTGCTGCTTCCGGTCATTCTCGAAGATTACGGCAGTAAGGTATGGAGGCCGCTCGCAGCGCTCGTACGTGAAGCAAGGCTGGAACATTTGCTCGGAAGCACCGTGCCGCAGGGAAGCGCTACCGGTGCGCTGCACACAGAGCAAAATGAACATCTGGCGGAAACACTGATCGCCCGGATCCGGCAGATGAACCGGGAAATGGGACTTCCGGAAACGTTTTCGCAGATCCGGGAGGAGGAGTTTGACCAGATGGCTGCCTGGGCCACCAAAGAAGCGAATCCGCTCTATCCGGTGCCGGTCATCTACGGACCGGAAGATGTGAAGCGGATCTTAAGGCAGGTCAGCCGGATCTAAGCGAAAGAGAATACAGATCCGTTTCGTGAGCTTAATAATCACAGACTCTGCGGTCTCAGAAAAAAATGCTGGACGATTTGACCTAAATCAGCAGTAAAATATTGGAATCGCAGGACGGTCCAAGCTGAATTGTTGTAAAAATCACGGTGATTCAAGGTGGTTTTTACAACAAATGAGTGGAAAATTGTAAAGAAACATATGTTCTGGAGCGTTTTTTACAACGATTTTACCATAATTTGGGGATAGCCAGCCTTTGGAAGAGTTTGAGGGCATCAAGGAACGGATATAAATGCTTCCTGGAGAGAGCAACGTTGACATGGAAAAAAATGTATTGTAAGTTTTGGCCTGAAACCACATGTTTTTTATAATTTTCGACGAAAAAATTGTAAAAATGGGGTCGAAACCGGCCGTTCTATACAAAAATTGCAAGGTGGACCGTACGGACCGTACCCCGAAGTGTGGAC
>JAFRLD010000117.1 GCA_017431395.1 Bacillota bacterium
AGAGAGGATTCAGGCTGGCGCAGAAGATCGCGGACGCCCTGGGAGCACAGGCCTGGAGGAGCGGGGCGCCGATGGATGTCCATGCCTGGACGAAAGCATATTTTGATTCAGAGGACGCGCTGATCTATGTCGGGGCAGCGGGGATCGCCGTCCGGGCGATCGCCCCTCATGTGAAGGATAAAACGACCGATCCCGCGGTCGTCGTCATCGATGAAAGGACGTTGCACGTGATCCCGATCCTGTCGGGCCATCTGGGCGGGGCCAATGAACTGGCGAGGCAGATCGCGGCCATCACGGACAGTGACTGCGTGATCACCACCGCGACCGACGTGAACGGGGTCTTCGCCGTGGATGAGTGGTCCAGGAAGCAAAACTGCACCCTTCTCGAAAAAGAGAAGATCATGCACATTTCCAGTTCCCTTCTGGCGGGCAAGAGGATCCGCGTTTACAGCCAGTGGCCGGTGAAGGGGGAGGTCCCGGAGGGCATCGATGTGATCCCGCCGGAGACGGATCCTTATGCCGGGGAAGACCTGCCCGATGAAGATGAAAACTTCGAGGTGTCCGCCGTGGATGTGTCCTGGGACAGTTTCGATGCCGCCTTCGATGCTCCGCAGGTGGGGATCGATACGAACGATATCGACGTCAGCCTGGACATCGAGGTGGTCGGCAGGCATCCACTGCATCTCGTGCCTAAGATCTGTGTGCTTGGCGTCGGCTGCCGCCGGGGGACTTCGGAAGAGGCGATCGAGGAAAAATTACTGGATATTCTGGAGCGCACCTGCGTGCATCCGGCGGCTATCTGTGCAGTAGCGACGATCGATCTGAAGAAGGACGAAGCGGGACTGACCAGCTTTTGTGAGAGGCATGGCTGGGAGCTTATAACCTATACCAGCGAGGAACTGCAGGCGGTGAAGGGCAACTTCATCTCGTCGGCGTTCGTCACATCGATCACCGGGGTGGACAATGTCTGTGAACGGAGCGCGGTGCTGGCATCCGGCGGGGAACTGATCCAGTCAAAGATCGCCGGAGGCGGCGTGACCATGGCGATGGCGGTGAAGCCGTACCATCCGGACTGGAACTGGCGCTACGAAGAGGAGAAAGAATAAAAGATGAACAAAGTATATGCAGTGGGGATCGGCCCGGGCGGCCGGGAGTTTTTCACGGAAGAGGCGATGCAGGCGCTGGAGAATGCGGATGTCATCGCCGGATATACGGTCTATGTGGACCTGGTGCGGGACCTGTTTCCGGACAAGGAGATGTTCTCCACGCCGATGATGAAGGAGATCGAACGGTGCCGGTGGGCGATCGAGACCGCAAAGGCTGGACAGACCGTAGCCATGGTCTGCAGCGGCGATGCCGGCGTGTATGGGATGGCCGGGCTTCTATATGAACTGGCGGACCAGTATGGAGAGGTGGAAGTCGAAGTGGTCTGCGGTGTGACCGCGGCCATGTCGGGAGCAGCGGTGCTGGGAGCACCGATCGGACATGATTTCTGCGTGATCTCACTGTCCGATCTTCTGACGCCATGGGAATTGATCGAGACCAGGCTCCGCTGCGCGGCGGAGGGGGACTTCGCGGTCTGCCTCTACAATCCGAAGTCAAAAAAACGCAGCGATTATCTGGATAAGGCCGTGGAGATCATGCTGCGATACAAAAGCGAAGATACG
>JAFRLD010000118.1 GCA_017431395.1 Bacillota bacterium
TCAGTGCGTCTCGCTTGAAGTCTTTTGAGTAAGCTGTCATATCGGTATCCTCCTGATAGTATTGTACTACACAGGAACGATTTTCAGAATTACTGTCCGATATTTAGTCTACCAGCGGCTTCACGCCGATTCCCTTTCGGGTTCGAATCCCTTTCTCTGTCTCCGCCAAAACAAAACAGCGCCTTCGGCGCTACCTTGTTTTGGCGGAGACGGTGGGATTCGAACCCACGTGCCCCGGAGGACAACCGCATTTCGAGTGCGGCTCGTTATGACCACTTCGATACGTCTCCAGGTATTCGATGTTGCTCGTAACAAATGATAGTATAACTGAAATCCGGGCGTTTCGCAACCGGATTATTTGCTCTTCTCAGGAACACAGGTGCGGGCACCATCTGTCCTTCACTCCATATTCTCGAACTTCTTCGTGGCGGTCAGGTAATCGTTCAGAGTGCCGAGGTGTACGTAATAATAGGAGAAGCGGTCCTTCTTCACCACCTGCACCAGATCTGCATCGACCAGCTTCTTCACGTGCTGGGAAATGGTCGCCTGAGAGTAATCGAAATAAGCGACCAGATCCTTGTTGCAGACCTGCTTCCTCTCGCGGTTCTGCTGCATGATGTAGCGAAAGATCTTGATCCGGGCGGGGTGCGCCAGCGCATCAGAGATCCGTGCGATCAGAAGTATTTCTTTTTCCTGCATTTCATCGAGTTCTTTTCGAAGTCTCATACTAGCTCCTTTACTATTGTCACTTCAGCCCCAGCTCCGCCGCGTGTTCCTCCAGCCAGGCGAGTACTGTATCCGCCATGAACGTATAGCCCTCCGCGGTAGGGTGCACGCCGTCCAGATAGGCATCCCCCCGCAAAGGCTGGGCATATCCATCCCAGGCAGCGCAGCTATCGATCACCAGCTCCCCGCTTTCGCGAATCCGGTCTGCGAAATCATCGATCTCGTCATTCACCTGCCCGTAATCGATGCCCATCCCGGCCATCCATGCGCGGGAAGCCTTCTCCGCGTGGACATGGATCGGCGTCATGAATACCGGGCGGATCCCGCGTTCCTTCGAGCGCCTTGCCATCTCTCCAAGATTCTCCATGCACCCGGCCGGATCTGCTTCACGATAGATGAAATCGTTAGTGCCGGTCAGGATGAATACCAGCAACGGCTCGTGATCCAGCACGTCATGATCGAAGCGAAACAGGATATCCCTCGTGGTCTCCCCGTTCGCCCCTTTGTTGATCACGTCGGCGTGAAAAGAGGTCTTCCCCTCCTTGATGGCAGCCCTGACCTGGCCCGGGAAACTCCTTCCCCGGCTCATAGGGAAGCCGTTCACTATGCTGTTTCCTATAAATACGATTTTTGTCTTCATAGTATACCCCAATCATCGCAAACTGTCGATGCCCTTATTCGCCAGAGCATCCGCCTGATTGTTCTTCTCGGTCACATACATGAAATCCTCATAGCTGAAGTCTGCCCCGTTCCTCTCCAGGAACTTCTCGTAGAGCTCATCAAAATCCGTGACCTGGCTGTTCAGATTGACGTGGCCCTTGACCCGGTAGAACCGGATCTCGTGCCGGTCCAGATAGGGGATCAGTGCCTGCCACAGGTCCTGGTTCTCTACGGGCGTCTTTTTCGAAGTCTTCCAGCCGTTTTTTTGCCAGCCTTTGTACCAGCCTTTGCGAAAGCAGTCCATCAGGTAGCTGCTGTCCGAGAACACCTGGATCGTCTGCCCTTCTTTCTTGATGGCCTCGAAGGCGCGCAGCAGCGCGGTCATCTCCATCCGGTTGTTCGTGGTGTTGCGCTCGCAGCCAAACAACTCCTTCGAAGCGTTCCCGAATTCGAGCACGGCGCCCCAGCCGCCAAGGTTCTCATCGTTTTGGTTGCCTGCGCAGCCGCCATCTGTATAGATCCTGAGTATCTTATCGTTAAACATTGTCCCACCTACTTATGATACGTCTCATGCCGGATGATCTTGAAACTGCGGTAGATCTGTTCGAGCAGGATGACGCGCATCATCTGATGCGGGAAGGTCATCGCCGAGAACGAGAGTTTCAGATCCGCCCGCCGGCTCACCTCCGGTGAAAGGCCGAGCGATCCGCCGATGATGAAGTCTACCGTGCTCCGTCCATCGATGGCCAGATGCTCCATGTGCTCCGCCAGATGCTCCGAAGTGAACGACTTGCCCTGGATCTCCAGGGATATCACATAGTCCCCTTCCCGGATCCGGCGAAGGATCTCCTTGCCCTCGGCCTCCTTCACTGCCAGCTCATCCGCTGCCGATGCGTTCGCCCGCAGCGGGCTCTCCTTCAGCTCGATGATCTGCAGGGTGCAGTAGCTGCCGAGCCGTTTCGAATACTCTTTTACCGCGTCCTGCCAGTACTTCTCTTTTAGTTTTCCGATGCAGATAATGTTGATATTCATACTGCTAACCCGCGTCTTTCGCGGCATCACCCGATGGTATACAGCCGGCTGCGCTCCTCCCGGTGCGCCACCTGGATCTGCAGGTCGCCGCCAACGAAAATATCGCTCTCCTCCAACGTGTTCTGCACGGCGAGCAGCGCCACGTTCGGATCGTTGTTCTCTCTGGAGAGATGTCCGAGCAGCACCTGCCGCTTCTTATCGTTCTCCCCGATGATCCTGCTGAGGCACTCCCCGCAGGAGACATTGGACAGATGCCCTTCATCCCCCAGGATCCGCTGTTTGAGCGGATACGGGTAGCGGCCCATGAGCAGCATCTCCCGTTCATGGTTCGCTTCAAGCAGAAGCAGGTCCGCATCCCGGATCTCCTCCGCGATCTCCTCGGTCACGAAACCCGCGTCCGTGCAAATGCTGATCTGACGCCCGCCGCCATAGATCGAGAACCCTACCGGCTCCGCCGCATCATGCGGCACCGGGAAAGACCGCACGGTCAGATCCCCGATGGTGAAGTCCCGGCCGGTTTCGAATACGTACCGGTTCGCCTCCGGCACCGGCCGCTCAATGCTCTCCCAGGTCGCCTGGTTCGCATACACGCTAAGCTCCGGTATGCGTTTCGTCAATACCGGAATGCTCTTCACGTGATCGATATGCTCATGTGTGATCAGCAGCGCCGAGACCATCTCCTTCGGAGTCCCGGTCTCTTCCAGACCCTGCAGGATCCGTTTGCCCGATATTCCCGCATCGATCAGCACTGCCGTATTGTCATCCTTCACCAGATAGCTGTTGCCACTGCTGCCGCTGGCGAAAGAGCAGAATTGTAATGCCATATTCCTTATCTCATCAATCCCGGAGCAGTCTCTCTCCGACGGACCTATCCTTTCTGATCGTCTCTATCGCCCGGTCCACGCTGGCTGCGTCAAACAGCGTTTCCCGGATCAGTCTTCTGTGCTTCAGCCGGTCTCTGAGCTCTGCCGCCGGCATATGGATCGGATTCTTCAGGTAGGTAGCTCTAAGGAATTCTGCGGAGAAATCCTTCTCCTTCAAAGCCTCCCATGCGGTATCCGCCGCCGCTCTCGCTGAATCCGCCGCCGCTGCGAGGCCGTCTCCCCGAAGCGGCTGCATCACGGATGCTGCATCACCGATAAGAAGCAGCCCGTCTGCTGCCCGGTCCATGTTCTGGGTCAGATAGGTCAGCTTCCCTTTTCGCCAGGGAGTGACCTGCTTCGCATTGCTGAGCATGGTGGATGCTCTGGTGGAACTCACCAGCCACTTCCGGAACCTCTCCTCCAGATCTTCGTGCCCCGCCCTGGAGCCA
>JAFRLD010000119.1 GCA_017431395.1 Bacillota bacterium
CCGAGGAGTGCTGCTTTAGGAGGGTATGACGCGGCGGCGATCTATGATCCGATGCCGTATCCGGCGGGTGTGTACGCGATGACGACCGGAGAGGGATCCTATCCTTATGCAGAGGAGACGTTTGATTATGCGAAACTCTACGCCCCCGGAAAGAAACGGACCCCGAAGGGTGAGGTGACGACGCTCATGGCGGCAGCCGAGGCGAATCCTGCGGACTGGAATTACACGGCCCCCGGGGATCCGGACGGGACCAGCTATTACAATGCCAGGAGATATGATTATTTCCTCATTCGGGGATTCGCGGTGATCGAGGCCTGCGGGATCGGAACGTATGGGTCGGAGGGGTTCGAACTGTGCGGAAGTGACCTGGAGCGGGATTCCCATAAATGTGTCGTTGAGTGGCTGACGGGGAAACGGACCGCCTTCACGGATAAGCAGAAGAACCAGACCATCCGGGCGGACTGGTGCAATGGCAATGTGGCTATGACGGGAATCTCCTACGGGGGGACCCTTCCTTATGAGGTCGCGACCACCGGAGTGGAGGGGCTAAAGACCATCATTCCGATGGCCGGCATAACGAACTGGTATGACTATACGAATTCTCAAGGGGTAACGATCTACAGCAAGCCGAATTACACGGACTACCTTGCCTCCTTCAACTCCGGAGCTTCGTTCGAGGACGATGACTGGACGGTGCCGGACCCCGCCTATGGCGCCTGGCTAAAACAGATCGCGGCGGATGAGAAGAAGGCGAACGGCAATTACACCGGCGTATGGGAGGACATGGACTATTCCATGGATACGGACAAGATCCGGTGCTCCGCCTTGATCGTGCACGGCCTGAACGACTTCAACGTGCTCACGAAGCAGGCAGACCTGATGTATCAGGCCTTCAGGAGGTCCGGTCAGGAAGTGAAGATGATCCTTCATCAGGATGGACATAAATATCTTTATGGTTCACGGGTGGGGGCGGCCCTATTCGAGGAACTAATGAATATGTGGCTGTCCCATTACCTTTATGGGGTGGACAATGGCATAGAAGATATGGCGGAGATCACGGTCCAGAGCAACCTGGACGGTACGTACCACACTTACGATTCCTGGTCCGGGATAGCACAGGAAGGGTCGAAGGTCTTCAGGGCAAGACCGGATGCTCCAGGGGGAGCTGCCCCGGCGGATGCGGTGATCCATTCCGGAAACTACGATGATTTCTTTGTGGAATACCTGGCGGACGGCAAAGATCAGGAGGAGTTTTTCCTGGATCTCGATTCGGAGCATGCGGCGGTCTATCCCCTGGATGTGCCGGAAGGGAGCACGATCTACGGCGTTCCTGAGGTGCATGTGAAGCTGTCCTCGGAGGACATCGCCCAGGACAATCTGATGGTTTCCGCGATGCTGATGGATATTGCGGAGGACGGCAAGCCGTTCCAGGCCTATATGGTGAAAAAGCCTCTTAGCTATACACTGCCTAAAAAAACCGTTGGTTCTTTCGAATTCGGCGGTGGTCATGAGAACGGCAGTGAATACACCTACATACAGTCGATGGCTCCGGCGAAGATCTTCAGCAAAGGCTGGATGGACCTCTGTGATCCCGGAGCCGGATATATTTCCTCAGAGCAGCCGGAGAAGCCAAAACTGGACCAGGGCCATTACTATGACTATACGTTATATATGACTCCGACGGTCTATACGCTCGGGAAGGGGCATAAGCTGCAACTCGTGCTCCTGGCGCAGGATCCCTACAAGTCCAGGTTGGACGATATCCAGGACGGTACGCTGGAATTCAGTGATGCTGCAACAGACCCGGTCTATTCCTTCACGGTGGATGGAGCTTCCGTTGAGGTGGATCTGCCGATCACAGGGAATTAAAGTACACAAGGGGAGGTCATACAACCTATGGCGAATAAATCCGTCAGGGAGATGGGAAAACACGAGAAAAGAAGGCACTCTCTCTCCTTTAAGACACTTCTGACAACACAGCTGCTGGCGCTGCTTTTGGGCGTGATCCTCGTGGCAGCCGGTTTTCTGCTGTATTTTTTAGGGATCATGTGGGAGACTTGCGATAGGACGTCTAATATGGCCGCCGCCGAAGCGTTGATGCTGGATAGAAACGATGCGGACGCCAAAACGAAAGAGATCCTGAAAGTATACGACAGTATCCCGGAGGAAATAAGAGGAGATGGGAGCAGTTCGGAATATCAGGATCGATTCCTCCCTGTCATGGATGAGATGTTCCGGGAGCTGCAGGAGGATCTGAGGATCACGAAGGAAGAACTTGGGCTCAGGAATTCTTTCATTGTCGCCATCGATGAAGAAACAAACCGGATGATCTATCTGATCGATTCCGATCCGGATATGAAGACTTTCTGCTGGCCGGGGACCTGGGACACATATAAGCCGCATGAGATCTCCGTGCTGGTATATGGGAAAAGGGTCAGCGCATTGCAGAGACAGCTCGGCCTCAGGGACAGGCCTCAGGCTACCATTACGTATCTTCCGGCCTACGGGCTGCGATGCACCGGAGGTACGATCCTGTACAAGGAAGGCAAGTATACTGTGATGCTCTGTCTGGATGAGAAGCTGGATCATATGATCACCAGCAGCAAGATCTTCCTGGTTGAGTACAACATCCTGATGTTCATAGTGATCCTCCTCATCAGTATCATATCGGTGGCCCTGATTCGGAGGAGCATGGTCCGGCCGATCAGACAGATGGCCGGCGCAGCCAGGGATTATGCGGAAGACAAGCAGAGCGGGGAATCGTCGAGCAACCATTTCAAGGATCTTAATATCCAGAGCGGAGATGAGATCGAAGAGCTGAGCCTCACCATGTCCGACATGGAGACCAGCCTGGCGGAATACGTGGCGAATCTGACCGAAGTGACCGCGGAGCAGGAGCATATCCGCACGGAGCTGAATCTGGCATCCCGCATCCAGGCGACGATGCTGCCCAGTACGTTCCCGGCCTTCCCGGAGCGCGATGAATTCGACATTTTTGCCCTGATGTATCCGGCCAGGGAGGTCGGCGGTGATTTCTATGACTTTTTCCTGATCGACGATGACCATCTGGCGATGATGATCGCGGATGTTTCCGGCAAAGGCATACCTGCCGCCCTGTTCATGATGGGATCGAAGATCATTCTGGACAACCGGATCATGGACACGGGCTCTCCAGCCTTTGCACTGGAGCAGGCGAACGATATGATCATGACGAACAATCAGGAGGAAATGTTCGTGACGGTCTGGATCGGGATCCTCGAGATCTCCACGGGAAGGATCGTGGCTTCGAATGCCGGTCACGAGAAGCCGTTGGTGATCCATCCGGACGGGCATGCCGAGATGATCCGGGACAAAAACGGATTCGTCGTGGGTGGTTTGGAGAATATGAAATACAAGGAGTACGAGCTGAAGCTGGAGCCCGGCTCCAAGCTGATCCTTTACACAGACGGGGTTCCTGAAGCGAGCACAGCTGCGAATGACCAGTTCGGGATGGTACGTCTTCTCGAAGTCGTGAATGGGATGAAAGACGTATCAGCCCAAGAAGCCCTGGAGAGCATCGAGAACGCAGTGAAGGAGTTCGTGGGTGAGGACGAGCAGTTCGATGATATGACGATGCTGTGTCTGCAGTACAACGGGAAATAGGACCGGCGGCGACACAGAAACGACACGATTAGGAGATATAATATGAATCTGTTCAGAAAGAAAAAACCGGATATGCCGAAGATCCAGACGGATAAATATGAACCGGTGCTGCGCTGCAGCATCTGTACCGGGGAGCAGACCCTGTGCCTGAAGGACCGGGAGACCGGAGACCAGCACGAGTTGATGCTGATCCGTTCGTTCTCTGACCTGGAGGAAGTCTGTGCGGCGAACGGGATCGATCCGGAGACGGTCCGGAAGATCTATTGAACTGATGATTTGAAGGGAAAACTATGAGTATTATCAAAGATCTATTTTCTAAAAAGCAAAAGCCGGACATCCTCGTCCGCGACGTGACCCTGCAGGATATCCCGTTCGTCCTGGACCTGAATGAGACGAACGTGGAGGTGCTGTCCCCGATGGATGATGAGAAGTTCCTTTATTTCACGGGGAACAGCGAGATGTTCCAAGTCGTCACCGTCGATGGGGTGCCGGCGGCGTTTCTGATCGCCCTGCGCGAGGGCCTGCCGGACTATAAGAGCGAAAATTACATCTGGTTCTCGAAGCAGTATGAATCCTTTCTGTATGTGGACCGGATCGTGATCGCGGAGGAATACCGGAGGCTCGGCTTAGGGAAGATGCTCTATGAAGGGGTCTTCAGGCATGCGGAGGAGACCGGCGTTCCCGTCGTGACCGCGGAGATCGATATCGTGCCCTATAACGAGACCAGCCTGAAGTTCCACGAGGCTATGGGCTTCCAGGAGGTCGGGCAGCAGGTGATTCGGGGCGGCGAGATCAAAGTGTCTCTGCAGGCGAGACCGATTTCACCAGGACAGGCGGAAGAAGTATGACGAAGACATTCAAGCTTACCAGATTTGTTGCGCTTATCGCGCTTATCTGCGCGCTGGGGATGCTCTGTTTCCTGGCGGGCTGTACTTATAATGCGGCAGATACAGAAGAAGAAGGATCAGAGCAGGAGACATCCGTGCATTTCACATCCGTAGAAGATGTGGGGCTTTATGATGTCGACGGATATGAGACGAATTACGCGTTCACATACAATGGGGAGGAATTCCGGGCCCAGTATATTTATGATACCTGGACGCTGTTTGATTCCTATAAGATCACGAACAAAAAGGATATGAAGTATATATGCCAGGCTTTTATCGATACACATCCGGTACACGGGGCGGATATGGAGTCGTTCCGGACTGCGGACGACATGGTATATGAGTGGAAGCAGCACAATCTGGCATACAAATATCTTCCCGAAGACAACAGCTGGAGAGAGAGCGCCCAGAACGTAGATTTCGACCCGTACGATCAGGGCAGGTCCTTCGAAGAGATCTATGAAGACCGGACGGGACAGGAATTTGACTTGAGCGAGTACGTGAAGGAGCATCTTGATGACGGAGAAAAACTATGGGATCTCTTGACGGATTAAAGGTGCTGGATTTTTCGACGCTTCTGCCCGGCCCCTATGCATCGCTGATGCTGGCGGATATGGGGGCGGAGGTGCTTAAGATAAGCGCCCCGGACAGGTATGATCTGGTGCAGCATTATGGCGCGTACATTGAGGGAACGGAGACGACCGCCTGCAGCGCGTGGCTCGGCAGGAACAAAAAAACCATGTTCCTGAACCTGAAGACACCGGAGGCGAAACAGATCATCCGCCGGCTGATCATGGAGTACGATATCATTCTGGAGCAGTTCCGCCCCGGGGTCATGGACCGGCTCGGCCTCGGCTATGAGGAGCTGCGTTCGGTCAATCCCCGATTGATTTACTGTTCTCTGACCGGGTATGGACAGACCGGTCCTCTTCGCGATGCGGCAGGACATGACATCAATTATATGTCACGCAGCGGCATCATTTCTCATGCCGGCCGCGCAGGCAGCGGCCCTTCGCTTATGAATTTTCAGATCGCGGACATCGCCGCCGGGTCGCTGCATTCTGTGATCGGGATCCTGGCGGCCGTATACAGCCGCGAGCAGACAGGGCAGGGACAGTTCGTAGACGTTGCCATGATGGATGGCTGCGTTCCTTTTAACAGCCTCGATGGGGCGGACTTCCTGGTTTCCGGCCGGCAGCCGCAGCGCGAGGGCGAGCTCCTGAACGGTGGCTGTATGTACGATTATTATGAGACCAGCGATGGAGGCTACATGAGCGTAGGCTCCCTGGAGCCGAAGTTCTGGGCGGCGTTCTGCCGCGCCATCGGTCGGGAGGATCTGATCTCCGGCACGGTAAGACCCGAGGATACGTCTAAGGTCAAGGAGGAGATCCGCGAGATCTTCCGCTCGAAGACACGGGCCGAATGGACGGAGATCTTCTCCGACGCGGACGCCTGCGTACAGCCCGTCATGGATCTGAAGGAGGCCCTGCTGGAGGACGAACAGATCCGGGCCAGGGAGATGGTGGTCGAGGTGGATCTGCCCCTGCACGAAAACGTGAAGGTCCGGCAGATGGCGACCCCGGTCCGGCTCAGCGAGACCCCCTGCGAGTACCGGACCGCAGGTTTCCCGGAAGGCTATCACACGCGGGAGATCATCGAGTCCCTCGGTCTGGACTACGAAGCCCTCGCCGCGCGGGGCGTGTTCGGGTAGGGCGTGTTGGTTGGGGCGCGCCAGCGCGCCGCACGAGGCGTTTAGGCCGCAGAGGCGCCGCACTTGTTTGTAGCTGCGGCGCGGGACCGGCGCGCCGCGTCTGGTTGTGACCGCCGGGGGCGCGTCACACCGCCTTATCGTAAGCCATATCGTTTAAGGCGTGCCGGATGATCTCATCCGGATCTGCCGCCGGATCGATCCAGGCGTCCACGAGGTCCCGTGGCAGGATCACCGGCATCCGGTCATGGATGAACGCGATGTCTCTCGCCGGCGGCCTGGTCAGCACGACGAAGTGGGGCAATCCATCCTCTATGCGGTAGAGTCCGCCAAGCCATGTGATCGCAGCGCCTCTGGGCTGGATCGCGTATTTCTGCCCGGTCTTCTTCCGGCCGTCCGGCGATGTGAAATGTTCCCATTCGAAGTAGTAAGAGGCCGGGATGATGCAGCGGTGCTGCCGCCAGGACTCCTGGAAGGTCCGTTTCTGCGAGGCCGTTTCGGACCGTGCGTTCAGGACCATGGAGATCGTGTTCGAATCGTGCAGCCCGGTGATATGAAAACCCCATTTCATAGGAAAGACCGTACGGTGAACCGACTTGTTCATCGCAATGACCGGCACGACATTGGTCGGCCGGACCTCGCCGGACGTGGTGAGAGGATCGCCGGCGCGTAGGAATTTCTCTGCGAGAGCACTGCCCTCGGCGGCAGCCACGATCTCCTGCAGCTCCTTGTCACTGATATCTATATGAAATCTCGTACACATGGGACACCTCCGTTTAGTTGTGTTCCTGTTATTTGTGTTCCCGGGATGGGCGCGGTCCGCCCTGCGCGTCGTGTTCCTCCGCCTTCGCTGTGATGGCGTCCCCGAACCCCCGAAGCGCATCGAACGGGCTGAAGATCTTCGCCCTGCGGGAAAGCGGCATGGCAGGGTGGCGGACCGTGAATGGATCCAGAGGATCGTGGACGGGCCGCCCGCGCCGCAGGACCTCGCTGTAGCGGAAGCCTTCGGGGGCGTTGGTTGTTTTCGGGACCTCCGGAGTGCCCGTTTCCTTCGCATCCAGAGCTGCGGGAGCGCCCGGTCCTTTCGGGACCTCCGGAGTGCCCGGGCTCCCGGGGACCCCGGAAATTTTCTTATCGGTCATTTCCTGTGCCCTCCGATCTGTTCGTTCCGTTCGAGCGCGGTGCCTCCATGGAGCAGGTTCATGCCCCGGAAGACGGCGTTCGGTCCATATTTCTTCCGCACGTCCAGCATGGCCGCCTGGATCCGCTGCTCCTGTTCGAGCTTCCGGTAGTCGGTGAAGAGATCCAGCTGATAGATCCCTTCGTTGACCTGTGTATCGCAGGCGCAGACAGCGAGCCTGCGCTGCAGCAGGCGCCGGTCGATCTTCTGATCGTATTGCCGCAGGACGGCCGGAGTGATCTCCGCGGCTGAGCTCGTGGGCGAGGGGAGCCGCACGGTCCCGTTCGAATGCCGCGGATGGATCCGTCCATAGAAGTCCATGCTGATGGGACCGGAGTAGGAGGGGACCTTCTCCAGGCTCTTGTAATCATAACCGACCCACCAGGTGAAGACCTTAGCAATCAGGTTCTTCGCGAACAGGTCGGCACAGAGTATGTCCAGCATTTCGCGGATCACCAGACGCGCCTCACAGTATTCATAAGGGCGGGGCAGCACCTGCCCGTGTGACAGGCTGCGGGAATCGCCCCGGTAGTTCTTGATGTCCGCCATGGTGACCGGTTCGATCCCCCAGGCATGGTCGATCAGGATCTCCGCATCGATGCCGAAAACCTTATAAAACCATTCCTCATCGACCTGGGATCTGGCGGCCACGTCGCCCATGGTGAACATGCAGGCTTTCTGGAGCCGGCGGGCTTTGCCGCGGCCGATCTGCCAGAAGTCGGTAAGGGGCCGGTGCTCCCACAGCAGGTATTTATAGCTCTCTTCATCCAGCCGGGCGATACGGACCCCGTCCCGGTCCGGCGGAGCCTTCTTGGCAACGATGTCCATGGCGATCTTGGCCAGGTACAGGTTGGTGCCGATGCCCACCGTCGCAGTGATGCCGGTGACCGAAAGCACCTCCCGGAGAATCGTCCTGGCCATCACATGAGCCGCCGTCTCACCGCTGGCCTCCGCCTGTTTCTTATAAAAATGCAGGTACCCGGTGCAGTCGATGAAAGCCTCATCGATGCTGTAGACATGGATATCCTCGGCGGCAGCAAACCGCAGATAGATGCCGTAGATCGTCGCGGAGACCTTCTCGTAGTCCGCCATGTGCGGCGTCGCAATAATGTAATCGACCTTCGCGTTGTTCATGACCTCATACTTCCGGATGGCCTGCTTCGCCTCGAACAGCCTCGGCCGGCCGGGGACCCCGATCGCTTTCAGGGCAGGGGAGACCGCCAGGCAGATCGTCTGATCCGACCGGGTCTCATCCGCGACCAGAAGCCGCGTCTTCAGGGGATCCAGTCCGCGCCGGACGCATTCCACCGAGGCATAATAAGATTTCAGGTCTATACATATGTAAATGTGCTGGCTGTTCCGTGCATCCATCCCCAATTCCTTGCCGATCGTCTCGTTCCATAAGTTAAATGAGAACATATGTTCGTACTTATTGTAACTTATATGGGGGGATTCGTCAAGTACTGTATGGGAGGGGGTGCAAAGTCTGGCCTACTGAGCCAAATCAAAAATGCTGGACGATTTGACCTAAATCAGCAGTAAAATATTGGAATCACAGGATGGCCCAGGCTGATTTTTTGTAAAAAACAAGGTGTTTCAAGGTGGTTTTTACAACAAATGAGTGGAAAATTGTAAAGAAACATATGTTCGGAGGTGGTTTTTACAACGATTTTGCCATAATTTGGGACTGGCCAGCCTTTGGAAGAGTTTGAGGGCATCAAAGAACGGATATAAATGCTTCGTGGAGAGAACTGTGTTGACCTGGGAAAAAATGTATTATAAGTTTTGCCCTGAAACCACGTGA